>JAAFHQ010000213.1 GCA_013298445.1 Chitinophagales bacterium
TATCAACGATACCACCAGCACACCAATCAAATACATACAGTTCGCGATCGATCTTCACACCTTTGCCACCACAGATTGGGAACTCAGTATCTTTGATCGATACAGAATAGTTGCACTCAACCTGGTCGATGAACAAACAACGTGGGTTGTCCTTAGTGTTGAAGTAGCTGCAATGGAATGGAGTTACATCTTCCTTCTTGATCAGGCTCTTGTCAGGAGTACAAGAGTTGTACTCAACAACGTGATCGTACTTGCCTTCTGGATTTGCCTTCTTGAATACAAAATCACGTACGTCTGGACGGTAGAAGTGGATTTTCTGCGTGTAGTCAGAACGCATGCCGTTGCAATCAGTAGCTACCCACTCGCGAGAGATCGTAGCATAGATGCCGCCATTGCGCTTCATGTCATCACAAGAGTAGAAAACCACTTTGTCGCTCCACTTCAGGGTTACCCGGCAACCGCAGCTGTAGCAGTTGTCTTTGAAGTAAGCATAGCCCAGGTTTTTGATGTTGTCAGCAACCAAACTTGGTGGGGCCAAATTAAGACCGCAGTTGTCGCCAACGTTGTCCTTTTTATCAACACCTTCAGCGTTGTTGATAGTTTGGCTACCCGTTGCAGCAGGACGTGGAGAGTCGAATGCATCTACGTTACCAATCGTCAGGCGATTGTTCAACACGTAGTTTACATCGTAGCAATCCAAAGTGAAATCTGCAGGAGCACAAATCAGTTTTGGTGCAGTTTTGTCTTCTGCAGTTACTTTACCCCAGCAAATTACAGTTGCATTGGGAGAGTCGCTTGTAAACAAGCCATAAGTCCAAACACCAGGACAGTCGATAACTGCACCGTTGCTTTGGTTGTTGTCCATAACCCGTACGTATGCTCCGGAGCAAGAACCGTCGGATACCAGGTTACGAGTAAGAGTGAATTGGCAATTGGCATCCAAAGTAACTGTCACGTTGTAACAACCGCAATTGGTTGACTGTGCAGACAGGTTGGAACCAAAAACCAGTGTAGCCAAAACCATCAAGCATGCGCTTGCAGTTTTGGTCATCCAGCTAGTAAAGGTCATTTTTCCCATAAGATTACAATTTGAGAAACAATGTTGGGTTAAAAAATAATGTGAATTAGAATTAGCCTTAGGTCGTAAGCACAAAATTGTTCAAATCCTCGGTCGTCGTGAGCACACAATTTCATGCGAAATTAAGCAGCCGATCCAAATATCAAAACTAAATTAATAAAATATTTCTTAAAAGAGTTTGATATTACAAAAAGGCTGAATATAGAAAAGCCGAATCTCAGCTATGAGATCGGTGGCAAACTTTCGATAGTATATAGTGAAATGCAAAAACTTGTGGAGTAGATTGAAAAGAAATGGCTTTTGAAGCCATACAACAATAGCTTTTAGTACATCTTTTGTTCATGGGACCAATTTTGTGCTAAGCTTTTAGCATTAGCTTTTAAACAATGCAAAATTACAGCTCAATCCTTTTCTACAAATACCCCAAAACTGGTAATTTTATCAAGCTGTAAATCCAAAATGTATTTCATTGAAAATCAATAAAATACTCTCATTACACCAAACAATGGTCGTAAGCAGCACGTACCAACCCGGCTGTATTGCTCACTCCAAGTTTACGCATGATGTTTTTTCGATGTACACTGACCGTTTGATAGCTGATGAATAGTTGGCTGGCAATTTGCTTGTTACTCATGGCTTTAGAGATCAGCTGTAGGATTTGTACTTCCCTTTTGGTGAGCAATGGCTCTCCGGTATTGGAGGTTTCATCTGAATGCGCACGTGCTTTTTCAAAAGCAAATGGAAAATAGACTTTGTCCGTCAAGATTTGCGAAATTCCTTCTTTCAGTTCTTCGAGTGTTGCTGTTTTTAGCAGAAGGCCATGTGCGCCAGCTTTGCTTACCTGAGGAGCGAGAGAACTTTGCTCGAATCGAGTAAAGATACAAATACGTGCACCTGGATTCAATTTGCGGAGATGGCGAATGACTTGGAAGCTGTCAGCGTCTGGAGTTTTGAGCTCCATAATAATCAAGTCCGGTTGGTAATGATGAATGGCATCTGACCAATTGACGTCAAGGTTACAAGCACTCACGTGAAATTCGAATCGTTCGTCCGAACATAGTACTTGCTTTAGTCCTTCAATCAACACTGGTTGATTGTCGGAAATAATGGTTTTTACTTTCATGGGAATTATAATTAAAACAAAAGGCCGTAGCCTAATCCAAATAACTTGTGCAAAAACTTTAGGGCAAAATCAGTTTTAACAACCTGAAGGGAGAGGATCAACAACAGCAAAAAATAAAACTGCGGTAAAAGTAGGCATTCAAAACGAGTTTTGCAAATCCTTAACTTATATCCGCGCAGCCAGTCGAGAGGCTTGATCTATTGCACGTTTGGCGTCCAACTCCCGGGCTTCATCTGCCCCACCTACCAAATGTACGGATACACCCTGATTGAACAGGGGTTCATACAACTCACGCAATGGTTCCTGACCAGCACAAACAATCACCTGATCCACATCGAGTACTTGCGGAACCTCATCAATACTAATGTGTAGACCTTGATCGTCCACCCGCAGGTATTGCACGGCACCAATCATCTGTACCCGGCGATTTTTTAAACTGCTCCGGTGAATCCAACCAGTGGTTTTACCCAACCGTTCACCCAATTTCCCTTTGCTGCGCTGCAGGAGATAAATGGTACGCTCTGGTTTTTCAGGTTGAGCGTGTTTTAATCCACCTTTGGCCTGATAAGTCATATCCACGCCCCATTCATCCATAAAGGCTTCAACATTTAGACTTGTAGACGCAGTTTCCTGCGAAAGATACTCTGCTACATCAAAACCTATGCCACCTGCACCAATGATGGCAACTTTTTGCCCGATTTTTTGCTGGTGCTTCAACACATCGATATAACTCAGCACTTTAGGATGATCAATGCCTGGTAAATCCAAAGCCCGCGGAGAAACCCCTGTAGCTAAAATCACTTCGTCGAAGGCACCCGCCAATAAATCTGCTGCGCTTACACGCTGCCCCAGATGTAGCTGGACACCATATTTAAATACCTGACCTGCAAAATAACGCAGGGTTTCATGGAATTCCTCTTTGCCCGGGATATGTTTGGCCATGTTGAATTGGCCGCCAATCTCATTTTCTGCGTCAAAAAGATGGACTTCGTGCCCACGTTGAGCGGCAACACTTGAAAAAGCCAGTCCGGCTGGTCCAGCCCCAACTACTGCTATTTTTTTCTTTTGGCTGCACGGCAAATAATTCAATTCAGTTTCGTGGCAAGCCCGGGGATTGACCAAACAACTGGCCACCTTTCGTTTAAAGGTGTGGTCCAAACAAGCCTGATTGCAAGCGATGCAAGTGTTGATTTCCTGTGAGCGATTCTCAATAGCCTTGAGCACAAATTCAGGATCAGCCAAAAAAGGCCGCGCCATGGATACCATATCGGCATGCCCTGCCGCCAAAACACTTTCGGCTACTTCAGGGCTATTGATGCGGTTGGTGGTAATCAGGGGAATACCTACTTTGCCCATCAACCGTTGGGTAACCCAGGAAAAACCCGCGCGCGGCACCATCGTTGCAATTGTAGGTACCCTGGCCTCATGCCAACCGATACCTGTATTAATAATGGTAGCCCCGGCTTTTTCAATTTCATGCGCCAGCAGTTCTACCTCTTCCCAGGTACTGCCATCTGGAACGAGGTCCAACATGGAAAGCCGGTAAATGATGATGAAATCTGGCCCAACTGCTTCCCGAACCCGGCGCACGATCTCAATAGGGAAACGAATGCGGTTTTGGTAATCCCCACCCCATTCATCGGTCCGGCGATTGGTTTTGCTGACGATGAACTGATTGATCAAATAACCTTCCGACCCCATGATTTCTACCCCATCGTAACCAGCCTCGCGGGCCAGTGCCGCACAACGGGCGTAAGCGTTGATGCTGCGTTTGACGCCAATGGATGTCAAAGCCCAGGGTTTGAAAGGAGAAATGGGTGATTTAATGGCCGAAGGTGCCACCGCCAAGGGGTGATAGCCATAACGCCCCGAATGGAGGATTTGCATGGCAATTTTACCGCCTTCACTGTGTACAGCCTCCGTAATGATTTTGTGTTGACGGGCTTCTGTATGAGTCGATAATTTGGCAGCAAAGGGTGCCACCCAGCCCGCGCGATTGGGCGCAATCCCCCCGGTTACGATCAGCCCCACCTGCCCCCTGGCTCGTTCGGCATAATAGGCTGCCATGCGCTGGTAGCCATCTTTTTCTTCCTCAAGTCCGGTGTGCATGGAGCCCATCAAGACACGGTTTTTCAGCGTAGTAAAGCCAAGATCAAGGGGCTGCAACAAATGTGGGTAGGGCAATGCTGGCATCGTTTTGTATTGTAAGGCGAAAACTGATTAGCGAATTTACGCTAATGGAGTTGAAATTTTTAGCAAATTTCCGCTGATGTACATGGCTCACATTGTTCATCAGCGCACAGAAATTGTCCACATTTGGACACTTAAATTAAAAAACCACTTCAAATAGGTTTATAATCAACGATTTAAAAAGTTGGTATGTAGTTTGATCGGGTATAAATAACGTGGGATCAAGCGCAAAAAAACATCCATATATTTCTTCACCTGAAAACAGTACACTATGGCATATATCGCTATACCCATTCCAGGCGGCCGTGGTAAACAAGACATCGAGATCGAAGTAACCATTAACGGTCAAAAACAAGCGATTCATTATCGGGTTGAGTTGTTCTATTGGGAAGATTGTAATATCCCGGTAATCGACCGGGCGGAGTGCATCCGGTACATGCTTTCCAAGTATGACAAAGACTGGACCTTGTACTACATAGGCTCTCCTACTGATGAGTTTGTGCCGATTACTTTTGTAAAAAAAGAAGATATGGCGCTGCAAAAGCGGCTTTTGGTAGGAAATTAAAAACAAATTCAATCGTTGGGCAAGCGCAAGGCTTGCCCCTACCACTTATGCGTTGGCCATTTCTGCCAATACCCCTTCTTTCACATCGTAATCCGAAACTAGGAGTCGAGGCACTTTGGTCATTTTAAGCACAAAACGAATCAGCAGCATTCCGACCACAATCATGTCAATCCTATCATCGGGAATTTCGGGCATGGCCAGGCGTTCGGCTTTGGTAGCCTGAATGACCTGCTCAAAAAAAGCAGGTAGCTCACTCAGCTCAGCTACGGGCAACACTGCACAATGAGGCCCAAGTTTTTCTTTGCTGAATTGAGCAAGCAAAACATCAAAGGTGCCTTTGGTACCCACCAAATCGCTAATGGTATATTGGGCCAAGGCGTGAGTGAGCGGCGACAATTGTTGCTGGAGAAAACTGTGCAGGGCTTCTATCTCAATTGCACCAATCGGGTCGCTGTGGTGAAACTGGCCGTATAAAATGGCCATACCCACGGGGAAACTTTGTGCCCAATACACCGTATCCAAATCTGCTATGATGAACTCCACACTACCCCCACCAATGTCCATGATGAGTTTTTTGTCGGCACCAAATTGAACCGCTTGCTCCACTCCTTTGTGAATGTAATGCGCCTCCTGGTCGCCATCGATCAACATAATGTCCAGACCAGTTTTTTCTTTAACTGTTTGAATAAAAAATGCACCATTACTGGCTGTGCGCAACGCGGCCGTGCCAATGGCTTTGGTTTTGTCTACATGATGCTGAGACAGGATTTGGGCATAATCTGTCAAACAATCGATGCCTCTCTGGAAAGGTTCAGCGCCAATGGTGCCAATGCCCTCAGATGCCAATTTGATAAAACGGCTTTGGCGAAAAATAGCCTCAAAGGAAGCATCGGGCAACACGCGTACAATGCGCAAGTGAAAAATGTTGGTGCCCAAATCGATAATGGCAAGGGTCATGTTTTAAAGATTTACTCGTTCCTAAAAATAATACAGGGCCCGGATGCCCAGGTTGCGCGTCACAAACAAACCATCAGATCTGTTCTGTCGCAAGTTGTTGAGGGATCGTGACCAACGTACATTGAGTCCCCAACGTTCGCTAAAGTTAAAGGTTCCACCCAGCACCACATTGATCAAATCATCCCGGAAATTTTCCTGTTCGGTGATGATGGCACCACTTACATCAATCACTTCAGCGTTGATGATGCGGGCATAAGAGAGTCCGGCGCCGAGTTGAAACTTCCATTCGTTGAATAAAATTTGCACGGGCGCTTCTACCATATTGAGCCGGATTTTATCGTAAATGGATTGGGAGTTGGAGTACAAATTGCGTTGGCTACCTTGTTGGTTGTACAAGAGCTCTACCCCCAGTTCCCAACGTTCGCTCAGGATCGCGCTCACGTGCATGCCCGCGTGCAAACCCGGCAAATCGAAACCAGTCAACAAGTCGCCATCAATTTGGGACAAATTCAAACCTGCAATGCCACTGGCTTTGAACCGGTTTTGGGCCTCCAGTTTCAAAACCGTACCCAGCATGAGAAAGCCCAGAAAATAAAGGAGTTTTACCCGCATTATGGATCAATTATATGGTGTATTATAGAGTCTAACGTGATTTTATCCAAAATAAGCCAATCAAATGACGGACTAATTTCCTACTCCTGCCTAAATTCGCCTCACAATAAACTATTTTTTGCACAGCATGGTCAAATACACGACGCATTTTCTAAAAAAACTCGAGACCCTCTTCAGCGAACTGGATTATACCGTACGTTATGAAAAAGGGTCTTTCCAATCGGGGTATTGTATTGTCGAAAATCGAAAAGTTGCCGTGGTGAACAAATTTTTCGACACCGAATCACGCATCAATGTGTTATTGGAGGTACTTGGCGTTATTGAATATACAGAGGATAAGCTGAGCGAAAAATCGAGCAAGTTGCTTAAAGCCATTCGCAATAATTCTATCATCGAAGAAAACGAAGACGAGCCATCGAACTAATCGTAACCCTTACTGGCACGGGCACTTCGCAGGGGGTTCCCGTTTTAGGCTGTGATTGTGAAGTATGCCAATCCACTGACCCCCGCGACAAGAGACTGCGCACTGCTGCACACCTGAGCTTGGGCAGCACTTCTGTAGCCATTGATTGTGGCCCCGATTTCCGGCAACAAATGCTGGCTGCCGGAGTCCAGAGCCTCGATGCCATTGTGATGACCCACGAGCACAATGACCATATTGTAGGCCTGGACGATGTTCGCCCTTATAATTTCAAACAAGGGGGGGATATGCCTGTTTTTGCCACCCAAAAAGTACAAAAAGAGTTACGTACCCGCTTTGCCTACGTTTTTGCCGAGGGCGATAAGCGTTACCCCGGTGCCCCAATGGTGAGTTTGATTCAAATTGATAAAAAAACGGTGTTTACCATCAAAGAGATTTCTTTCACCCCCATTGAAGTAATGCATGGAAAATTGCCCATTCTGGGTTTTCGGGTAGGTGATTTTGCGTATCTTACAGATGTGTTGCTGGTTGAGGGACCTGAAGTGCATAAACTACAAAACCTGCATACGCTGGTGGTAAACGCCTTGCACCATACCGAACACTACTCACACCTCAATTTAGAGGGTGCCCTGGATTTGATCCAAACCCTAAAGCCTCAACGCAGCTTCTTGACCCACATGAGCCACCGTATGGGCAAACACGCAGCAATCAATAAAACATTACCTTTTGGCGTTGAATTGGGGTACGACGGGCTGCAGTTTAGTGTACCTATGCCTTAGCTTGAATTTTTGGATGGAACCCATAACCGATTTTTAGGAACGAAAATGAAATAAAGTAAACAAGTTGGCTGAGCTATTTTTTGATTTGGCAAGGCGCGAGGAAGGCGCATAGCCAGCCTACGCAACTGACGAGTAACGCAGCAAAATCAAAAAATAGCCGGTCAAGTGTTTACTTTATTTTATTTCCGTTCCTTACCCTTATATTTCTTCTGAAAACCAAAAACAAACACCTCCATGTCCAGACTTGATTATTTAACCATCGGAATTGTGGCCCTGTGTATTGCGGCCTTGATCTATCTGGTTTACCGCTATGTGAACCTTCCCCATTCTGCTGCAAACACCACAACTACAGCTGTGGTAAAAACAGACAAAACTCAACTTCAAAAAGATGATACAACTGGTTTTCCTGCCGAAGATACTTCCGACAACAACAAACCAGGCCCAGGCGCAGTAGTTGAACCGGAGCTGGAAGTAGTTCCTGCGGAAAAAACACCAGTTCAACCCAAACCCGAAAAACCTGTTGCGCCAGAACCCAAGCCCATAATACCAGCAAGGGATAACAACAACACCAGCGAAACGGTAGGTCTATCCGCAGGTCGCTACATGGTCATTGGAGGCTCCTTCGCACAAGCGAGTCATGCTCAAAAAGAGCTGCGAAAAATTCAAAAAGCGGGTTATTCGAATGCCAGGGTTGAAAAATTCAATCGGGGAACTTATGCCTCTATTTTGGTGGAGCGATTTGAGCAGGCCAAAGATGCCAATGCCTTGGTCAAAACCTTAAAAAGTAAGGGCTTCGACGCCATGGTGCTGGTAAAACGGTAGTAATTGTTTAAATAAAAAAAGCTGGGTAAGCCCAAATGACTTCCCAGCCGTAATCATAATCCCAAAAACTATTTTATGCTTCTTGATCCGACTTCACGAGCAATTGAAATCCATTGCCGTGAATGTTAACGATTTCGATGT
>JAAFHQ010000215.1:0-2114 GCA_013298445.1 Chitinophagales bacterium
AAAACAAAGCGATTAAGGGGCTAGACTTTAAAAGCAGAATTTTTAATCATTTAGACCACATGGACGTTTCTATTTTGACTTTTACAAAGGGGCTTCAAGAGTTGAGGGCTGGGGAATAAATTCAGATCAGGTGATATTGGCCATAACGTTGACGAACGAATATTGGGATTTGCCAAAGTCACTTGTTTTTAAAGGACAAAAAATTGTTGACCTCACAAAAGACAATTAGTTGAAGAAACGCGCAGGAGAGGAAATTAAAAAAAACCTTAAGTTGCAAAAGCAAATTGAAGAGCTAAAAAAGCAAATCAAGCCATAAAAGACTACTATTTTAGGCTCAAGAAATCTCAGCCCTGTCCAAACAGCACCCACATGTTGAGCATCCATGAATTCCTCCAGCAATTATTCCCAACGCTCAGTGCAACAACGGCACAGTTCATTGAGGATAAAATCCAGGTTTTGCAGTTCAAAAACAATGAAGTAGCCATAAAACCCGGAGCCGTTTGCGATCGTGTTTACCTCGTGGTGCAAGGAGGCTTTGTGTGTCGATACATCAATGAAAGCACTGAAACAGAAAAAACCATCAACTTTTACCTGGAGGACATCCATCCATTCATGGCCTGTGTGGATAGTTTTTTTAGCCAGAAACCAACCTCCTGCGAATTGCGGGCGATTTGTCCCTCAACCGTATGGAGCTTGCACCGCAAAGACCTGGATCAACTGTTTGAAATGGACAAAGAAATCTTCAATTTTTACAATGCACAAGTCATTAATGCGCTTACCGAAGAAAATGAATTAAAACTCAAAATCATCGCACTGCCCTCCGAAGAACTGTACAAATACATCATGGATACGTTTCCAATGGTCATCAAAAAAGTACCTTCCAAATACATCGCCGAATTGATGGGCATCTCAGCAGAATGGTTGAGCAAATTAAAAAGAGTCACCAGGTGACCCTGAAAGGCATTTCTTGAATTAGTTCAATTGTGTCTACGGGGTGCCTGACCTACTTTTGCCTCAAACAAACTGACGATGGCAAAAAAATATTTAGGGTACGCAGAACAAGAGCTGCAACATACATTGGCCCGGTTTTTGGACAAAAACATCAAGCCCTTAGCACCTGAAAAGGTTTCCATACTTTCCCAAGCTCCTCTGGAATGGGAGCAAATGCCGGACCTCCAGGATTTAACAGCCCTGGAAAATGAAGGCTACCTAGCCGTTGAAAATGGGTATGCCGAACACGAAGACGGGAGCATCCGCGTTGCCGTCCTGACCGATATGCCCGGGGTAACCCCTCAAATGTGGGATTGGTGGTTTGGGTGGCACGGTTCTCAGGACATGCGCTACAAACTTTGGCATCCGGGCGCCCACCTTGCGGCAAACTGGGAGGATGGCCGAGCCGATCATTGTTACATTGGCCGAAATTCCGTCATCAAGGAATACATTGGCAACAGTATTCAAGATGCAGTTATTCAATTTAAATCACCTTTGGCATTCGGGTTCAGTAAGCAGGCAGTGAACGAGCCGGATAAAGCGGTTTTCATCTGCGCCAGGATTGGCCACCCCGATTTTCCAGTTGATTTTGGTTATCTGGTGCATCAAGTTCGTGCTACCGCAAATGGCTCAGAAATGCGTTCCCGCTTTTTGGTTGGGAAACAATACATCGGGGCCAGGAAAGAGGGAAAAATCGCTGCTGCGCTGGTCAACCTGGTCAAAAGTTTAAAAAAACTCCCTAAAAACTTTGCCAGGGATTTGTTCCAACATTGTGCAGAGGAAATGAAACATTTGGCGGGTTTTCTCCCAGAATTGTACCAGGAACAGGCCAACAATACTGAATTGGCAGTTGCCGGGGCCGTTATTCCACCCACCCATTCCGATTTTGACCAGGTGGTGATGAATACCTTGTTCAATAAAATTGACCCTGCCCAGCGCCCAGCACTGATCGTTGAGCCCAAAACCGTAGAAGACATCATCCACACTGTAAAATATGCCCGGCGGATGGGGAAACGCATCACGGTGAGTTCTGGGGGGCATAGTTTCAGTGCCAACTTCATCCGGGATGGCAGTATCCTCCTGCTCATGAAACACTTCAACCAATTTGAGGTGAATCCTGAAAC
>JAAFHQ010000215.1:2124-8673 GCA_013298445.1 Chitinophagales bacterium
GGTGGCAGTGTTTTGTTGGCTGCACTGTACAACCAAGGCTTGTTTTTTCCGGCCGGGCATTGCAAGGGAGTCTGTATCGGCGGTTATTTATTGCAAGGCGGCTATGGCTGGAATGGCCGAAAAACGGGCATTGCCTGCCAGCATATCATTGGGATGGACATTGTCACAGCCAGTGGAGAGCTGGTTTATGCCGATGAAACACAAAATGCTGATTTATTTTGGGCTGCCCGGGGCTCAGGACCGGGCTTTTTTGGCATTGTAACCTGTTTTTATTTGAAGGTATTCCCCTTGCCAAAATACCGCGCTGCGATGTCCCATAATTTTGACATCAAACACCTGGAGGCGGTTTACCGTTGGGCGCACGAAGCTGGGCCAAATATTCCAACAGCTATTGAATTTCAATTGATCATGAGTCGCCACATGCTCAATTTGCTTGGCCCTGGCATCGAGGTATTGGCCCCCATTTTTGCGGATACGGAAGAGGAGTTTGAAGCAGCCAAAGCGTTTATGCTCAATAGTCCCGTCAAAAACAAAGCGACGGTTTCCATCCCCGCGTTTAATCCCGGGATAGAAATGCTGTACAAATCTGCAATGACCCATTACCCTTCCAATCACCATTGGGGAGTAGACAACATGTGGACCCATGCCAGTTTTGATGATTTGCTTCCTTTCATCAAAAACATTGCCGATACCCTACCTCCCGCGCCTTCGCATTTTTTATGGCTCAATTGGTACCCAGGAAACCTGATGGCAGACATGGCCTACAGCAAAGAAGATGACCTGTATCTGGCGCTGTACAGTTGTTGGAAAGACAAAAATGATACGGTGAAATACGGCAACTGGGCTGCTGATACGATGCGCAAAATGGAGCACCTTTCAGTCGGTATTCAGTTGGCCGATGAAGGTTTGCACAAACGCACTGCTCATTTTATGAGTGGTGAAAATCTAAAAAAAGTGCAGGAAATCCGCCAGAGATGGGATCCCAATGGCGTGTTTTTTGAATGGCACAGTAAACCTGAATAACAATCATTTTGCATCTTGAAGACTTGATCGGCCATATGGATAGCCGATCAAGCGCTTCAAAGTCTGCTAATTCGGGTTTAGTAAAGAGCTAGGTAAAACGTGAAATTATTTTTTACTCGTTACCTAGAACCTCGCGGATATCTGCTTCGTTGCGGATTTCACGATCAACGGTTTGTACTTTGAGTTTTACCCCTTTTTTGGGGTTGGACTGAGCCCATTCGGCTTTGGTTTTTACCAGGGCAATTTTACCATTTGGGGTCATCATCCACAAGAGGTACTCTTTTTTCTGGTCAAAATAAACCGTACTGCCCCGGCCTGTGTGGAGTTGATAAATGGATTTTCCATTTTCATCACTCAAATAAGCCGTTTGATTGGGATAACGGGTACCGTTCTGGTCTTCGATCATGCGGATGCGGAAGCTGCTTTTGGCCAGCGGTGCTGGGCGATCACAGTTCCAAATGCCAAAGGCATTGATGTCAAAAATGTGGCGCACATGGCGCGTTTGGGTTGAGGCCGTTGCTCCTATATTGCTTGTTTCCTGATTGTAGCGGCTTTCCAGCGCAGCAATCTTTTCGGTGGTTCTTTTTTCCCATTCTGCCAACTCCTTTTCAGACTCAGCCAATTCCACTTCATACTGTTGAAGTGCTTTCTCGTAGTCTTTATTGGTCATCACGGGCTGTACCAGCAGTCTCAGCTGTTTCCCATCATCGAGTAAGGTCAGTTCATATCCTTGCTCATTGTTCAGTTTTTTCAGCCGAACTGATTTCCAAGTCAATTCTAGTTCACTCAAGTTAAAAGGAGGACAACTAGGCAATACTTGCCAAATTCCTTTATTTTTCAAATCTGCGACTTCTGACTCTGAACCAGGTTCAATTGGAATGTCACCATTCTTCAAATCCAATTCAAAAGAAACAGCTTTACCATCAGGTTTTACAGGTTTCATGGGGGCTTCCGGCTTCGGATCGGCTGTCAGGATAGCCGCTTTTTCAGCGTTCAACCTGTCTACAGCACTCATGCCTTCCAGTTGTTCAGTATTGGCTGGGGTGTCAAAAACCATGGCGCTTTGGCCATAAAAGACCCAATTGCGGGCTTCCGTATCCAAATGGTACACCTTAAAAGAAGGCCAGGAACCATCGGCTTGGGCCGCGATATTTGAGGACAATTCGATGCGGATGGTTTTGCCTGGGGCCATGCCTACAGGTTGACCATTTTGCAAGGCGATGATCTCGATCATACCCGCCGATTGCAGGTAATGGCGAGTACCAGCGGAATCGTAAGTCATTGGCACACCTGCCACGAAAAAGTCGACTGCGTCGTGCATTTCCCGATAATAGATGTCTACATCACCAGACTCGATCAATTGCCCCCGATCCGATTGGAATGCGGTGCGTGGGATGACCAGCCGGGTACCTGCATCCAGGTCCAAAGTGCCCCCTTCTGCGGCGTTGACTTTGATGGGACGGCCTTTTGGTTCAACATTTGCCAATGGAGGGTTGACAATGGGTTGTTGAGCAAAATAAGCGTCTGCAACCGCCTGCGATTGAGCTGGCGTAGGCAAGTCATTGAGGGAACGAACGATGAGCAGTAAAGCCACGGCTGCTGCCGCTGCCAGTCCTGACCCCATCACGATCCGGCGCCGCATCCGGCTACCGATCTGCCCTTCGCGGGGCGAGGTAAACATCCGAATCACGGCACCCTCCTGCGGTGTTTCGGCGTTCTGGTGGGCCTTAAGCAGGGCATCGAAGTCCATGAACTTCTGGATGTCCTCCTGGCTAGGCTCCGGAACATTGCGTTGTATGTTGTAATTGTTCCCCATAGTAACACGGTTTTGGATCGCAGTTACTCAGCAGAAAAGGCTTCAGCACTTGTGTTGCGTCTGCTCTATCCTCCTGATAATCTACGTTTAAGACGTTCCAAAATTCGATGTACTTTAACCTTCGCATTGTTCTCAGTCATGCCGAGGATATCGGCAATTTCCTTGAACGATCTTTGCTCAAAAAAGCGCATTTCAATCAGTTGCATGTCGTCTCCCTTCAGGTTTTCCAGTGCACCCAACATTTTGCGGCGCAACAACTCCATTTCTTCGGGGTCGGTTCCTATGTCGTCAATCAAATCGTGCAAATGCATATCGTTGACGCTGACCACCCGATTGTTTTGTTGTTGCCGAAAATGCTGGCTGACCTCGTTGACGGCAATGCGAAAAAGCCATGCCGAAAACGGGACCCCCTGAAAGGTGTAAGTGTTAATCTTTTGGAGCGCTTTGAGAAAAACTTGCGAGCAAAGGTCGCCGGAGAGTTCCATATCGGACGTGCGCCGATGAATCAGTCGAAAAACAGACTCATAGTAACGTTCATACAACGGACGGAACAGTGCCGGGTTGCCCTGGGCTGCGCGAATTTCCTCCCACTCTAGGTGCAATGCAGACTCCGAAACCGTCTTTGCAGACCGATCCATCCATTCATTTTTTGCAAGGGTACGACTTATTTGCAAATTTGCGAACATCTGGACTTGTTTTCAGAGTAATTATTTTCCTATATAATGCAGGAAGGGAAAAAGGTTACACTTTGGAGGGGAGAATATTTAGAAGTGACGAATTTTTCGAATGACGAATGACGAATTATGTCGGGTTGCCTCTAAGTTTTGAGGAGCGCTCCCAAATTCGTCATTCGTCATTCGAAAAATTCGTCACTTCTTCTGGTCCACCGTCACCTTCATATCCCCCGCAATATCCAACCCAATATTGAAGCCAGTGGAGCTAAGGCGGAGTTGGCCAATTTCGAGGCGGTGTACGTTGCCAGCGATGCGCAGGCCGGAACCGATGCGGTAATTGTTGAGTTCAGCCTGAAGCATGTTTTTCATTTCCTCCAGGTTGTATTTGAGCAGAAAATTCATGTTGTCCTGAATGCGATTTTTGACCGTGGTGCGTAGCAACCAGGCGCCCCCCTTCATGAGCACATTGCGGGTTTCTAGGGTAAAATCCAGGTCTTTGATCTTGATTTTGTTGCTATTTTGATCCAGTTCAGGCGTTCCTGTGAGGTAGATGTTGCCATTGTAGCTACCCGTGAGGCGGGTGCTAACCACTACTTTGTTGTCTTTGCTGCCGTAAAATTTGAGGTCTTGCACCGTGACTTTACGTTTGCCGGAGGAGTATGTTTCGCCTAGTACCTGCTCTTTGGCGATGCGTTCGGCTTCTTCCCAGGCTACGTTGGTGTTGAGGAACATTTCGATGCCGGGGGCGAGGGCAGTGTACATCGTAAGGGGCGGCAATTTTTCGGCCTCCTTGTCTTCGGGGCGTGGGCCTACGCTCACCAAGGGTCTTGCCTCAATGACGATGGTGGTGCTCAGGGCGTTGTTGACGATGCCCACGGGGGTCATACCGATGCTGGTGGGATTCACCTGTAGCCAGGCGCTGTATTCCGGCGACACGAGCAAGGGTTGGTAGAACATGTCCCAGGTATCCTGAATCACCCGGCTGAGACCCAGGTAATCTTTGACCACATCGTCGATCTCCCGGCCAATGGATTTGCGGGTTTTGTTCAGTACCAGATCCACCAAGGAACCAATGGGTACGTTGATGCTGCCCATTTGTAAGGTGGGTCGTTTGAGCCACTTGTAGCCGGAGATTTCCGTTTTGGTTACAATCGACCAATCGGGTTGGATGTTGTACTCGGTTTTGAGGTCGAGAGAGATGTCGCCCAGAGCATTCAGGGTGCCCAAAATACCCGCATTGTACTGGATATCCAGGGCAAGGGGCAGCGAAAAGGAAATGGATTTATTGTCGGCTTTGAAGCCAATATTGCCAAGCTTGGTGGCTTTGAGCCTCATGTTGTCGCCATCGTCAAAGCTGTTGTCGTTGAAGAGTACCCCTTGCAGTTCTTCGTTGAGGGTGCGCTCCAGATCGGCAATTTTCAACTCGATGGGAATGTGCAAAACCGAGCGTTTTTCCTCCGGCTCAGATGCATACAGCTCCATAGGTGGTTCTATTTTGCGTTGGGTTTGACAGGCCAGTGTTGCGGCCAAAAAAATGAGCAGTCCAAGTCGTTCAAGGGATTTCATAATCATTCCTTTTGGTGTTAGTAACGTAAAAGGGGTATTGAGGTTACGTTTGGGGGGTAATTTTGGCAAAAATAGTTGAAATGGTGTAAAATTCTAACCTGGGGTGGGGCTATGGTGCCTGTGGTTTCTTAGGTGGTAAAATTATGTCCTGCTTCGCAGGTTTTTTCTTTTTCACCACCTAAGAAACCAAAGACACTAAAGATTCACCTTAGGAAAGTATGTTCATTTAGCAAAAAATATTCATATTGTGTTGAGCAATCTAAACGCTGCCAACACCATGAAACACCTGTTATACCTGTACCTTTTTTTAAACGCCTTTATTGGTTTTGCACAAAATCCCACCCAAACCATTCGCGGCATCGTCCGCGATAAAGCCAGCAAACAACTGCTTATCGGTGCCAGTGTGGAAGTTTTGAGCACAAAACAACTCTCTATTACTGACAACGATGGTGCCTTTATCCTGGAAAAAGTCCCCGTAGGCCGCGTCAACCTGCGCGTGCAATACCTCGGCTACGAACCCCTCACCCTGGAAGACATCATCCTGCAATCCACCAAACAAACCTACCTCGAATTTGAACTCAACGAAGGCCAAATCGCCATCGACGAGGTGGTGGTCAATGCTTCCAAAAACGCATTCGAAGCCGTCAACGCCTCCTCTACAGTGAGTACCCGCTCCTTCACGGCAGAAGAAACCGAACGGATTCCCGCCGGAGCCAACGATCCCGGGCGGGTTGCCCTCTCCTACCCGGGCGTACAACGCGGCGAAAACGACACCGAAAACCAGATCGTTGTACGTGGCAACTCACCAGCGGGTATCCTCTGGCGACTGGAGGGAATCGATATCCCGAATCCCAACCATTTTGCCATCGTTGGTTCTTCGGGGGGCGGCATCACCGTTTTTTCGGCGCAATTGCTGGCGCGTTCCGATTTTTCCACGGGTGGTTTTGCGGCGGAGTACGGCAATGCCTTTTCCGGGGTGTTTGACATCCATTTTCGGCAGGGCAACTTTTATAAGTCCTCTAATCGTTTTCGTTTGAGTTTGTTGGGCATCGATTTGTCCAAAGAAGGCCCCATTCAAAAAGGGCGCTCCTCCTACCTGGTCAATTACCGCTACTCTACCCTGGGTTTGTTGAGCAGCATGGGGATTTACCTGGTAGGCGAAAGGGTGACCAACAATTTTCAGGACCTGTCTTTTAACCTGGTTTTTAAATCTAAAAACAGCAAAAGTGTCCATACCTTTTTTGGCATCGGCGGCCTGAGTGAAGAGCATTACATCCCCGTCGAAAATCCCGCTGAACGGGTGGTTGGCATTTCCAACCATTGGGAAGACCGCGTACGCCCCGCCAACATGGGCACCTTGGGCTGGACCTGGACCTATTTGCCAGACGACAAGTCATTCTTCAAAACGGTAGTAGCCCTCGTGGGCAGCCGGATCGAACGCCAAAACGATACACTCAATCGCGAGGATGA
>JAAFHQ010000225.1 GCA_013298445.1 Chitinophagales bacterium
ACCTATACCAGCGCCGAGCACTGGATGATGGCCCAAAAAGCGCTGCTCTTTGATGACCAGGCTACCTTCGATAAAATCATCCTGGCCAAAACACCTGCCGAAGCCAAAAAACTAGGTCGTGCTGTACAGAACTTTGATCAGGTGAAATGGGAGGAAAAGCGTTTTGAATTGGTGACCGCAGGCAATGTGCACAAATTTGGACAAGCCCCGGACTTAAAAACTTTTTTGCTCAATACCCAGGACCGGGTTCTCGTTGAAGCAAGTCCGCTTGATCCCATTTGGGGCATAGGCCTGGCCGCCAGTGACCCTAAAGTGCAAGACCCTGAACAGTGGGAGGGCTTGAATTTGTTGGGTTTTGCCTTGATGGCGGCGCGGGATATTTTGCGGGGGTAATTTTCTTTCAGCATGAAGCATTTCAAAAAACTACTCTTTGGCCTATTAACCTTAACCATTCTCACCTTTTTGCTCCGCAACTGGTTGTTTTGGCAATTGTTCAGTTATCAGGCAGTAGGAGACCGGCCAACTTATGCCATTAAAAACCCGGAGCTGCGCACCTACATCGAAAGGGAATTGCCCGCCAATTCAGTAAAATCACCTCAGGATATCTTGGAAAAAGCCTTACCGCTCAGCGCCAAACAGCTCCACTTCAGCGCTGCGCGCAACCACAACGACCCCAATCTGCTCATCGACAGCCACAGTGCCCATTGTGTAGGTTACGCTGCTTTTACCACCACGATTTGTAATGAACTACTGCAACGTTACCAATTGAATTCCGCGTGGAAAGCAGAAGCGAGAGTAGGGCAAATCCATTTTTTAGGCATCAATGTCCATCCGTATTTTCATTCCGCTTTTTTCAAAGACCACGACTTTGTGGTGCTCAGGAACCTGAAAACGGGGGAAGAGTTGGCAGCTGACCCGACGGTGTATGATTATTTGGGGGTTACATTTGTTCGGGTGAGAAGGTGAGGTGTTTTTCGTAACCACGGTTACCGTAACCGTGGTTACGAAAAATGATGACTACGATTAATTTAACGTGGGTTTTGAATTAGAACTGCCGGGAGGGCAGTTATCTGGGTAGGAATAATGGAATGTTTATGGTTCTAGGCTGCCCGGCGGGCAGCTATCTTTGAAAAATCTTGTAGATAGCTGCCCGCCGGGCAGCCGCAACAATATCCCGATCACCTTGAATCTACCAAGATAGCTGCCCTCCAGGCAGCAAAACACCTCGTCTGGGATTTATCGGATTGATTTTCAATTCCATTAATTCAAAATTCATATTTCAAAAAAACCATCAGCATTATTAGATGATTACGAGTGCTTTTGGTTTATTTTAGTCCTCCTCCCTCCATTCCCCAGTCAAGCGCTTTTTGTCAATCCAATCCACAAAAGTATTCGAATATACCTCATTCCTTCGGCACACCAGTTTGAGTCGACATAAAGTTTTGTAATCTCCCTGATAGCGCATGAGCTTGGCGACCAGTACCCATCCTGGCTCCAACACAATATCCCGATGGCCAGTGCCACAAGCATATTCCATGAGTTCTTCAATGTCTACCCATTCACCCGCAGGATTTTGGGCTTGTCGGACAGTATACCACAACTCGCTAAAAATACCCAACTGAATGAGGGAATCGGTATGATTGCTTACAATTATGGGGTAAGCGCTGTAATGACGAATAGAATCAAGAATTGGGTCGTTTTCTATTTTTTTTGCAAAATGGCCAAATGCAGAGCGATGAGCCAGATTCATTGAAGTGTCTACAAAAATGGTCAATAAGTTTTCAAATGACATCGCCCAATTTCTGAGTGGACTATAATCTCTGGGCTGGGCACCCCAATGTCTGGGGATGGGATCTTGCCGCAGTACCAAACTATCGCCTGCCTCCCCGATGTAAAAAATAGGATAATAGGCCTTCGTGTTCTCAAGGGTATAAAAATAAAGCTTTTTAGGGAGGGCAGTAGAATCAACAAGCTCCAGGCCTCCGCTTCGTTGGGTGTTGAGCACAGCTTTGTATGGTTCTTGGCCTTCCAGTAGGATGCATAGCAATAGAGGGAAACAAATGTTCAGGTTCAGGATTGTTTGCATAAGCAGTTCATTTATCCAATAACCTTCAGCATCCCACAAAAGCGGCATTTTTTACACAAAGGACACCAAGACACACAAAGGTCACAAAGTTAGATGTTGACAAGGCTTTGTTTTGGTGTGCTTTGTGTTGATTTTTTGATGGGCAAGTTTTAGGTTTTTTTCTTGGAATCGCTAAACTCCGCACCGATCCAGAGCCTTACCTCCCGAAAGTTTTCCACTTTCGGGAGGTTCCAAGCAGCGAGCGCATCTCCAAAATTTATCCAGCACAACTACCTCAACAACCCAATCGCCCTTTCCAAAATACTATCCACCCCCTTCGCCTCATCCGCCGGATCCATGTCCACTTTTACATCCGGCACCACTCCGTTTTCAATCTGCTGGTTGTCGGGTGTGAGCAACAAAGTGGTAGAGAACGTATAGGCCCAGCCATTCAACAATTGCCCGGAGTAGGGCGCACCGCCGCCGCCACCCGTTTGGTCGCCCAGGATGGTCACATTGTTGAGGGTCGACATGGTAGAGGTAAAAAAATTGGCTGCGCTATACACCTTGCGGTTGGTCAGCACGATGACTTTGCCGAAGTATTTGTTGCCTTTGTCACCGGGTTTGATCAGGTAGGGGAAAAACTTGCTGAATTCATCCCGGCCAGGGCCCACTTTGTAGCGCACTGCACCCACCTTGGTTTCTGCATCCAAGAAGGCTTTCATGATCGCATCCACATTGCCGAGGCTACCGCCCGTATTGTCTCGGATGTCGATGATCCACCCTTTGGCTTTGCCATAATATTTATACAGTTCGGTCATGGATTCCTCGGAGACCGCATCGGTAAAACTCGAATACCGGATGTACGCCACCGTACTATCCGCCAGCCACTGCGTCCTGAAGGGCAGGATGATGCGGCGGTTTTCTTGCAGGTAATTGCGGTCGATGATGTTGGCATTGTAATTGGGCGGATAGTTGAAATACCAGCTGCGGTTGCTGGCCGCATTGAAGGGCGATATCAGGGACACGTGCCCATCCTTCAACTCGTTGAGCATGGCACTCAGCACGTTGAAAAGGGCTTCATCCGTGGTTTTTTCATTGACCTGGGGGCGGTATTTCTGGTACACCGCCTGCCAGTCGATGTTTTTGTATTCAAAAAAAGTATACTTGGCATTCACTTCGCGCCAGAGCAACTCAAAATTTTCAACGGGATTATCTGTCGGGTCAGGCTCAATGAGCAATTCTGAGCATGCCGAAAAACTGAGGAACAGCCCGAGCAACAACAGGGCTGGGTATGATTTATGGATACGCATGGTGATCAATATTTGAGAATTCTGGAAATGGTGATGGTCTGGGTGGCCGACTGGAACGGGTTAGTTTTTTTGAACTGGTCGTACTGGAAGCTATAGCTGATGCGGTAAGGAACACGCTCGATCACCTGTTTTTTGCGCTTGTGGTTGCGGTACAAGTCCAGGCTGGCCCTGTACATCCAGCCAAAACGACGGTTGAGGGTGCCAAATTGGAATATACTTACCTCTTTATCAGTTTCACCGATGATCGGCCCGGTAAAAGTGTACAGCGGGCGCACAAAACCACTCGCCAGAGGGATGCTCAACTGCTGGGTCAGGATGAATTCCCGGCGGCCAGGTTTAAATTTGTAGGCCAAGCGCCCGGTCACGCCCAGGTCCAAACCGGCGTCATAGCCCAATACGTTGTTCACGTTTTGCAGGGCGAAACGCACATTGCCAAAACCCTGCGCCCAGGGACCTACATAGCCCTGCCAGCCTTTTTTTTCCAAAACCGGAAACTGCCAGCTGTATTGCCCCGAAAAATTGAGGAGCATGAGGGTGAACTCAGCTGACGGATCAGCGGCAAGCCCGGAAAATAACCCGGTACTGAATTCTTTCAAGGCTTGAGGAGTATAGTGCAGGCGGTTGTAACCCAGTTTGAATCCACTACCGACTAGCCGCAATGGCGATACAAAGGCATCGCGCAGCACAATCGATCCCAATTCCACCGTGCGGATGCGGTAATCGAAATAAGCCTCGGCGTGAGTGGGATCCACTTCAATTTTTTCGAACAAAGGCGTCCGAAAGGCTGCACTTTTTTCCTCCTGAGCGTTCAGCGGCCGCGAGAACAGGAGCATTACGCTCCAGCTAGCACAAAAAATGGCCAGGGTTTTGGATGTAAACATCTTGTCAATGTAAATTTTAGGTTAATATTTTATCAACAGTTCTAAAACGTAAACATGCCCACTTTGGTCGTACAAAATTAGTGTTATCTTTCAGCGATTTTTTAAATCAGCCGCCAATGTGTGCATTGGCCTCTAATCCAGACACATGAACGTCTTTGACCTCTCTGTTTTAAGCTCCGGAGGAGCAGCTCTGTTGATCTTCTTCCTCATTGCCGTTCTGGCATTTGAATTTGTCAACGGATTTCACGATACCGCCAATGCAGTGGCTACGGTAATTTATACCCACTCCTTGCAGCCAACCGTTGCCGTAATTTGGTCGGGTATCTTTAACTTTCTCGGCGTGATTACGGGCGGTGTGGGCGTTGCAATGGGCATCGTTAAGCTGCTGCCCGTCAACGACATGATGGTAATGCCGTTTTTTGAAAGCGCGAGTATCATTGCGGCGGTACTGTTGGCAGCCATCATCTGGAATTTGGGTACCTGGTATTTTGGCATACCTTCTTCCAGTTCTCATACGATGATTGGCGCTTTGTTGGGTGTAGGTATTGTCTTTTTTTGGATACACGGTGGCGATGGAGTCAATTGGGGCAAAGCCCAGGAAATTGCGCTGGCCCTGTTGTTTTCGCCTTTCTTTGGGTGTTTCGCAGCAATGTTTTTGATGTGGTTTTTTGCCAAGTTGATCAAAAATAAAGAAATTTTCCACGAGCCAGAACGGGGTAAGGCACCACCACTGTGGATTCGGGCTATTCTGATCACCACTTGTACCTTGGTGAGCTTCTTCCACGGTTCCAACGACGGTCAGAAGGGCGTGGGCTTATTCATGATCGTCTTGATGATATTTTTGCCAGCTCAATTTGCATTGCATAGAGATTTTGACGCGACTGGTCTGCTGACGACGGTGAATAAAGTGGAACAAACCGTAGGAGGCGCGATGCAAAAACAAAAATCCAAACGTAAAAATGAAGCTGCGCAAGAAGTGTTAGAGGCTACGGCTGATCTGAAAATCTTGCTTAGTCAGGGCGAGCAAAACCGTCCAGGTATTCGCCAAGAACTGCAAAAATTGAACAAACACCTCAAAACTACTACTACGGTTAAATCTTTTTTCAAGCCTCAGGATCGAGAGGAAATGAAACATATCGCTGATGATCTTGCCAAAAATTATGAGTTTGCGCCACGTTGGGTTGTATTGCTGATTTCTCTGGCGCTAGGCTTAGGCACCATGATTGGGTGGAAAAGAATTGTAGTCACGATTGGCGAAAAAATTGGTAAGTCTCACCTGACTTATGCTCAGGGTGCTACAGCCGAATTGGTGGCTTCTGCGACGATTGCGATGAGTACCATTTTTCATGCTCCGGTCAGTACAACCCACGTACTTTCCTCCGCAGTGGCCGGTACCATGATTGCCAAAAACGGCCGTAAAAACCTGCAAAAATCGACACTCATCACCATCCTTTCAGCTTGGATTCTGACCCTTCCGGTGACGATTTTGCTGTCAGGAGGTTTGTATGCGTTGTTTAGATATATCTTTCAATAAGGCCACATTGATGCGGTCGTTGGGGTCCAATTTGGCCAAACCCTTAGTCATAATTTCTTCAGCGGAGTAAGACCGGAGTCTTGCATAGTTCACAAAACGATCTTCTTCATTGGGGGAAAATCCCTGCATGAAATGCATGAAGTCCGTTTTGCTGATGATCCCAATCAACTCCTTGTAGCGCACTACCGGAATGTGATGGATATTGTGATCGTCAAAAATATCTTTGACAATACTCAGTTTGTCAGAAGGAGCAACGGTGATCAAATGGCTGCTCATGATGCTTTTAACGGGTGCCAGGACGTTCATAATCAGGACTTTTGTGATTTAATACCGCTAAATTAGGCCCTTCAAAAAATCGTGGCGTTGATTATCCTCAACCCACGGGAATGATTTTGGTCAGTTGCTCAGTAGTGGGGCAAAACAAGTGTTCATTTTTTTCAGGCCAAAGGATTAGCCAAGGCACTTGAAATGAAGCGTTTTCTTGTCTAATCCTTTGGCAAAATGAACACTTGTTTTTTGTCGCCCCTGACCAAGTTTTGATAAAAAAGGTGGCGGCATACAACCCAAGTTTCACTCTCAGCCTCTATTATCCTCAGAAACATCATTTTTTTTGCACGATATTAAAGGGCTGTGAAAAGACAATTTTTTAAAACCTTTACCTATTGTAGCAAAAAAGGAATAATGACGTACTTTTGCGCTCGTTATTGAAAAAAGAAAGAACTGAGGACTAATGAGATACATTCAGTGTAGTATGCTGGCGCTTTTGCGCATCACCCGAAACAACGTTTTGCTCTTTGTTGTGGCCATGTTTCCCTTGTGCCTGATGGCGCAGGAAGTCCGCGACAGTTTGCCCGTCGTTGATTATTCCACTCCGGTCAACTACGAAATTGGCGGTGTGCGGGTCACTGGCGCTCAATTCAGTGATGCCAACGCCATCACCAGTATTTCTGGACTGAAAGTTGGGGCCAAGATCCGTATTCCTGGACCCAACATCCCCAAGGCCATCAAGGCCCTGCTCCAATTGCGCTTGTTCACCAATGTGCAAATCCTGCAGGAAAAAACCATTGGAGACGTAGTATTTCTCGAAATTCAGGTACAGGAGCGCCCCCGCTTGTCCTTGTACAGCTACAAAGGAGTAGGCAAAGGCCAACACGAGACCCTCAACGAAATTGTGAATCAACACATCACCAAGGGAGGGATTGTGACCGAAAACATGAAATCTAATGCTTCCCGTGCTTTGGAAAAAAACTTCATCAAAAAAGGTTGGTTGGATGCTCACGTTGATGTAACCGAAATTGCGGACACTGCCCGCTTGAACTCGGTTAAATTGACATTCGACATCAATTTGGAGGACAAAGTAAGAATCAAAGACATCTCTTTTGTTGGGGTCACCAATGTCAAAGAGAAGAAGCTCTTGAAAAAAATGGACAAAACCAAGGAGAAAAAACGCTTCCTGGCTGGCTCCAAATTCATCGGCGACGAATACGCGGACGATAAAAAAGAAATTGTCAAATACTTCAATACCGTAGGTTACCGGGATGCCCGCATCATTGGTGATAGTATGTGGCGCGACGACAAAGGGGAAATGCACATCCAAATTAAAGTCAATGAAGGCAATCGTTACTACTTCCGCAACCTGACCTGGAAGGGGAACTCGATTTACGGAAATGAGCAATTGGACCAAATCCTGGGCATCAAAAAAGGCGACATTTACAACAACGAACTCCTGGAAAACCGCCTGCGCTTCAGCCAGGATGGCCGCGATGTGAGTACCCTCTATATGGACAACGGATATTTGTTCTTTAACGTAGAACCTACCGAAGTATCCGTTGAAAACGACTCCATCGACCTCGAACTCCGCATTTTTGAAGGCCCACAAGCCACCATCGATAAAGTCATCATCAAGGGCAACGATCGTACCCACGAACACGTAATCCGCCGTGAATTGCGCACTTTGCCCGGAGAGAAATTTAGTCGTTCTGAAATCATCCGCTCACAACGTCAAATTTTGGCCCTCAACTACTTCAACCCTGAAAAACTGGGCATCAATACCCCGGTCAACGCAGAGCGAGGTACCGTGGACATCGAATATGCTGTAGAAGAACGCCCTGCCGATCAGCTGGAACTCTCCGCTGGTTGGGGTGGTGCCCGGAGGGTGATTGGTACCTTGGGGGTATCTTTCAACAACTTCTCGATGCGCAACGTCTTCAACAAGGAGGCCTGGCGTCCCTTGCCGACCGGAGATGGTCAACGCCTTTCCATTCGGGCTCAAACCAATGGCCAGTTTTATCAGTCGTACAACGTATCTTTCACGGAACCCTGGCTGGGGGGCAAAAAGCCCAACTCTTTTACCATGGGTGGCTTTTTCAACCGTTTTGCCTATCCACTCTTTGATGGTTCTGGCGGCAGCCAAAGTTTGAACATCGTGCAGGGATCACTGAGTTTGGGTACTCGTCTGAAATGGCCCGACGACAACTTCGTAACCAGCACAGCAATCAACATCCAGTCGCTGAAACTGAATCAGTGGACCCAGGGCTTGTTCCGCACCGACCAGGGCGAAATCGTCTCTACGGGTAACTTCAACAACTTCAGTATTCGGCAGAACATCGTGCGTTCCACGATCAATGACCCAACCTTCCCTCGGGATGGTTCCAGTATCTCTTTGATCATTCAGGCTACTCCACCGTATTCTTTGTTTGCAGACAAAAACAAAAACTACGGTGAGCTCTCCGCCAATGAGCGTTTCCGCTTTTT
>JAAFHQ010000217.1 GCA_013298445.1 Chitinophagales bacterium
AGGAGCTACCGTGGAGCTGGAACTGGAATACAAAGACATGAACATCAAGGATGTTTATGTGGATGAATTTTTGGTGCGGCAGGTCGGTCGCCCAGAGGATAACATATTTTGGAGGAAAGGGAATGATCTGGTGTTTAACAATTTTTGGTTCCCTAAAATGTATTAAAACAAAGTTATGCAAGCAAGGCATGTACTGATTTTAGGACTTTGTGGCTACTTCGCACTAGGTGCCCTGGCGGCCTATTTTTACCAGGAGCGCACCATTTTTCTCGACCCCGCCTTTTTGATTTTTTCCATTGCCAGTTCTGGCGAATTTGCGATTCAGGCCAATCGTTTTGGCTCAGCTTTGACCCAGTTTTTTCCCTGGATCGCGGTGCAGCTGCACTTGCCGATCAAATGGGTGATGATCATTTATTCGGTTGGGGTGGTGTTTTATTATTTTGCTTGCTTTTACGTGGTACAACGTTGGTTCAAAAACACTGGCCTGGCGCTGGGAATATTGTTGATCAATACCTTTATTGTTTCCTATACCTTTTGGTGGATGCAAATTGAATTTGCCCAGGGCATAGCACTGTCGATGGTCTTTTTAGCCTTCATGACCCGGGAGCGGCAATGGGCCGATTACAATGCTTTTGAAATTTCGGCCTTTTTCCTCATTCTGATTACCCTGTTGTATTTCCACCCACTCATTCCATTTTTGCTGGCTTATTTGATGCTGTTTGGCTTGCTGGACGAAAAATTGCGCTTGCCCAAGAAGCAGTTTTGGACGGTGGCCATTTTGTCTTCCATGATTTTATTGTTTAAAAACTACGTAATGCCCACTGCTGTTTACGACAACCAGGCGAGCCAGGGCATCAACAACTTTAAAACCCTGCCGAGTTATTTCAACATCCAATCGAACCTCAATTTTATCGAATACTGCAAAAAGGACTATTACCTTTTGCCGATTGGTTTGCTGGCTTGTTTGGTGGTTTTGGGTATGCAGCGCAAATGGTGGAAGTTATTCTTATTGGGTGGGATGTTCTTTGCCTACCTTTTGATGGTCAATGTGTCATATGCTCAAGGCATGCCGCAGTTTCACATCGAGAGTTTTTACCTGCCTTTGAGTGTATTTGTGATCCTGCCCTTGATTTTTGACGTATTGCCATTGATCAAAAGGACACCGGTGGTACTGGGACTCTTAAGCGTGGTATTGGCAGTCCGTATTTTCCACATCGGCTCCCTGCACCAACCCTATACCAATCGCCTGACCGTACAAAACCAGATGCTCGACAAGTTGGAACAAATGGACAGTAAAAAATTGATCATCAGTGAGAAGGATGTGCCGATGGATACCTTGATGATGAGTTGGGGCTCTTCGTTTGAGTTTTGGTTGTTGTCTTCCTTGCGCAATCCCGAGGCACCTCGTTCCATCGTCATCGACGAAGACCCGGCGCGTTTTGACTGGACTTTGAGTGCGAACAACTCCTTTTTTACCGAATGGGGGATTTATCCATATGCGGACTTGCCGCGGCGGTATTTTAATTTTACGGACATTGGGTATTATCGGAAGGGTAAGGTGGAGTAGGTTTTAGGTGGGAAGACTTACAACTATAACCTCTTATATTATCCCTCCCCGAAAAAAAATTCTGTCGTAAATTTCCCCACGAAATGACCATCGCCCTATGCCCAACACTTTTCCACCTTTTTATGCTGACTTTTTTGTCTTCTTCATTCTGCTAGGCATCGCTCAAGGGCTGTTCCTATCTTATTTCTTTTTGCGGCAAAAAGAAACTGCCAATCGTTATTTTGGCCTGGCACTTTTGGTACTGAGCATTTTGGTGTTCGATGTGTGGTTGGGCTATTCCAATTTGATGTTCCAGGTATTGTGGCTGGTTGATTTTTCCGAGGCCGGTAACTTTATCTTTGCACCTGCACTTTACTTGGCCTTGCGGGCCTATTTGGGTGTAAAAAGGGAACGCCTCCCTTGGTTGCACTTTGCCCCGGCAGGGATCTATTTTTTGCATTCTTGCGTTGCACTTTACTCCTTGGCCATTCCTTACAAATACAACAGCAACCTTAATGCCTGGCATCCAGAATTGGCACAACTAACCCTTGATTATTCAGGAATGAGTTGGCGATTCATCTTACAAGAATGGCTAGATGAAGCCATGCTCATTCAGGGAGCGGTTTACGTTGGGTTGTCGACATGGGTGCTAGGGCAGGCTTTTCGCAAAGCCCAACTTTCATTTTGGGCTATGAGCAACACCCGATTGAGTTGGTCGCGAGGCATTGTGCTGATCAGTGTGGTGACCTTGGTTATTTTGTTTTTTACCAAGTTATACAACGATGACGACCGAGGGGATCACATCATCGCCAGTTTTATTTCCCTAAGCATGTACCTGATCATGGGAACCATGTTGCGCCGAACGGCACTATTCGATCAATTGCAACCCGAAAAAAAAAGCTACAACCGCTCATCCTTGCAAGACAATGACAAAGCTGATATTACCCAACGATTGCGGATGCTGATGGAGGAACAAAAGCCTTACTTACAGCCGGGTTTTTCCTTACAAAGTTTGGCAAAATTGTTAAAAGTGCAGCCGCATCACTTGACTCAAACCTTGAACGAGAACTTGGGTACCAGTTTTTTTGAATTGACGGCACAGTGCCGAATTGTGGAGGCTCAAGCACTATTGCGCCACCCTGATACCCGCGATTTGACCATCGAAGACATTGCTGAGCGGGTGGGGTATTTGTCGAAGTCTGCATTTAATGCGGCTTTCAAAAAACAAACCGGGATGACGCCTACCGCGTGGCGGAATAGGGTGGAATGAAATGCAAGTTTGGATGAATAGCTACTGAGGTGTCCCTTTAGTGCCTTAGGTTCCTAAGGTGGTGAAAAAAATAGGAACCTAAGGCACTAAAGGGGCACCTCAGCTGTTTTGCGCCTGGGAAATTGTACTTCCCACCTGTCGCGTACATCTCGCCAATGAGCACATGCACGACTTTGCCTAGGTTTCCTCGAAGTTTGTTGAAAAAAATAAACATGCGTCAACAAGTTTTAGAAACACCCACCGAAACACCAATGAGCAGCTCCTCAAACACCCGGCGATACGATCTGGACTGGCTGCGCGTCATTGCTTTCACTTTATTGATCTTGTACCATACCGGGATGTTTTTTGTGTCCTGGGATTGGCACATCAAAAACAATATTCTGGCTGAATGGATGGAACTCCCGATGGCCTGGCTCAACCGCTGGCGAATGCCCTTATTGTTTTTGATTTCGGGCATAAGCATTCAGTTTTTATTGCGCAAACGCAGTTCGGGTGCATTTGCCCTGGATCGATTGAAACGCTTAGGCATTCCCTTGTTGTTTGGTATGTTGGTCGTGGTACCGCCGCAGATTTATTTCGAAAGATTGACCCAGGGGGAGACGTACAACTACCTGGAGTTTTGGGCTACGGTTTTTCAATTCCAACCTTACCCCGAGGGAAATTTCAGTTGGCACCATTTGTGGTACTTGCCCTATATTTTGGTGTATAGTTTAATCGGCATTCCCCTTTGGAGCTGGCTGCGCAGTGCTGGAGGCCAAAAATTGACTGCTTATTTGGCGGGAAAAGCCAAAAATCCCTTTTGGTTATTTTTTCCCGTGGTGCTTTGGCATTGGGCCGCCAATTTTGTGATTGATTTTCCAACTACGCATAACCTGACTTGGGATTGGGAAAACCATTTCCATTCCTTCTCACTCTTCATCCTTGGTTTTGTGTTGGGTACTCAGGATGGGTTCCGACAAGCGATGACCCGCTGGCGAGTTTGGGCTTTGGGCTTGGCGATAGGCTTGGGGCTGGTACTGACCTTTGGCTTTTGGTTGCCCGAGGTAAAATGGACCGCAAGTTTAGAAGCCTTGTACGAATTTTTGAACACTGCTTATAGCTGGAGTGCGCTGGTGGCTATATTTGGTTATGCCGATCAGTATTTGAATCGACCAAGCGCACTGTTGAGTTATGCCAATCGGGCCGTTTATCCCTTTTATATCTTGCACCAAAGTGTGATCATCAGCCTGGCTTATCCGATAACCAATTGGGCCTGGTCTCCAGAATTGAAATTTTTGTGCCTGGCAGCGGGGACTTTTGGATTGTGCTGGGTTTTGTATGAGTTTTTGATTAAGCGGTGGAAGGCGACACGCCTGGTTTTTGGGGTGAATGGGTGAGGAACACAAAGAAGATCGCCAAAGCGACATTTTTTTATCACAAAGGAAAAAAAGAGGACACAAAGGACACAAAGCGAAGCGTCGTCTACGTCTAACTTTGTGTCCTTTGTGTTTCTTGGTGTTTTCTCTGTGAAAAAGAAATGTCGCTCTGTGAGCTCCTAATTCTTCTTCAACTTATCCGCAAACTCCTTCCGAAACTTCGTCACCTTTGGCGTAATCACAAAAGTGCAATAAGAGTTCCGATTACCCACCAGACTGTAATAATCCTGATGGTAATCCTCGGCTGGATAAAAATCAACCAGCGGCTCCAGAGTGGTCACAATCGGGTCGTCCCACAAAGTGGAAGCAACCTCCTTAATCGACTTTTCTGCGATTGCCTTTTGGCGATCATCCTGGTAAAAAATGGCAGAACGGTACTGTGTACCCACATCCGCGCCCTGACGATTGAGGGTCGTGGGATCGTGGGTGCTCCAGAAGATGCGCAGGATGTCTTCCAGTGCAATGACTTTGGGGTTAAAGGTCACCTGTACTACTTCGGCGTGGCCAGTCATTCCGGAGCAAACGGCCTTGTAATTGGCATCGATGTCGGAACCACCAGAATAACCTGAAACAGTGGAATACACTCCTTCCACATCCTGGTAAATCGCCTCTACACACCAAAAGCAACCACCGGCAAGGGTGATGGATTCTTTGTCGGTGGAGGCAATCTTATCTGTTTTCATATCCTTGGTTTGTGCGTTGATGCGGGCCTGATTGTGACAGGCACTCGCAAAGAATAAGAAACCCAAACTCAGGGCAAAAAGTTTGTTCTTCATTGGTAATTGATGTTAGGCTAAAGGAATGACGAAGTACGAATGTCGAATTTTCGCTTTCATCAAAGGTACAAACGAAGTTAGGCGCTTTTTGGTTTTGAACAAGCTGCGGAAACGGTAGCGTGGCGACAATCGCTAGTGGGCGGAAGCTGTTAAAGCAATTTCTTCCTGAAAAAATTGAATGTGGTTTTGTGCTTCTGGATTGATTTTTTCCAAAAACAAACGCAAAGCCTTTTTTTTGCCCTGGGTCAAAGGATAACTGATGTATTTGGTAAAATAGGTGTTCAGGTCAAAATCGGGCTGGGTAGGCAGTAGGTAAATGAGCTCGGGAATGTAGTCAAGGCCCGTTTTTAAAGCTGCATTAAACCGTTGGATGAAGGCCGGATCGAGTGGTTGGGTGCTGACCCAGGCCGCAAATACAAAAGGCAAGCCCGTATGCTGTAGCCAGGCTTCACCCAGGTCATATACGTAAGGATATTTGGATTCGAGCCCCATGGTGCGGTCACCAATGAGTAAAGCGCCTGTATCACCCTGGATTTTATTTTCAAAACCGGGTTTAGCCGGTAGCAATTCTGCGTCAACCTTCCAATATTCCCGCACCAGAATCCGCGCCAATTCCACCGAAGTGCGCGAGTGGTAATCCAGGTAAATCGTTTTGAGCTCTTCCAGCGGTTTTTCCGCGTAAATGCACACCGTTTTGACCGCCCCCTCAGCACCGATGCAATAATCTGAAACAATATAAGCCTGGGTCAATTCGGGCAAAATGGCTACGGGAACCAAACCCAAATCGGCTTGCCCACTGCGCAGCTTTTCAGCACAAATGGAGGGAATGTCCAATTGCAAGTCCAGCTCCGCCGCTACCGGACTTTTGAACAATCCATAAAGCAGTGGCTTGGTATTCAAATAACTAACTGCGGTAACCCGAATTTTGTCGTTCATGTTCGTGTTGATAAGGCCTAAGTTTTTCTAAAGACTTGGAATACTTTCCAGGTGACTCAGGTCATTTTCCAGTTCAAAATGAAAACTTTCACCATCGTAGCTCAACTTGTACAAGCCTGTATTGGCGTGTTTGAAGTGATCCATTTGATACAGTGGTTTGCCTTTGAGGACACACATCAGGCAACGCATCGCCCGCCCGTGGCTACACACCAGCACCAGTTTTTCGGGACGGCTCTTGAGTTGTTCCACAAAATGATGCATTCGATTCGCCAACTCTTGTGCACTTTCCCCGCCATCTATTTTGGCGTCGTAATTTTCCGATTTCCAGTGCCTAACCAGGGTGGTGTATTCTTCGTGCATTTGGGGGGTGTTCTGTTGCCCCTCGTGGATACCCCAGCTGATTTCGTTGATTTCTGGCCATTGCTCCCAGGGTATTCCGGAATCAATAAACCCTTGTACGGTTTGATGCGTGCGGCGTAGGGCCGAAGTGAGCACTACTTCGAAAGGCAGATCGGCATGGCGTTGGTAAAATGCCTGGGCCTGTTGCCTTCCCAATTCGTTCAAATGCGTGTCTACGCCACTGCCTTGTACAATTCCATTGCGGTTGAGGTCAGTTTCGCCGTGTCGGATGATATAGATGCTTTTCATAATTGTTGGTAGTCGAGGAGTTGAGAAGTTGAGGAATTTAGGCTACCGCAGCGGCTTAGACGCGAGGGATTCTAAACTCCTCAACTTCTCAACTCCTCAACCATTAGTTATTGACCACCGGCAAATCCAGGTAGCCACGGAATTGATTGTCGTCTTCAAAAACGACATCGCTGTAGTCTTGAATCACATTGTATAAGGTATCGCGTTCGATGGGGCGGCGACCCACACTACGGATGAGTTTCACCAATTCCTGGGTACTCATCGCCGGGTTTTGCTCTTCGGAACCGGCCATCGAATAAATTTTAGTGGTGTCATCAATGGTGCCATCGATGTCGTCCACGCCGAAGGAAAGCGCCATTTGTGCCACGTTTCGGCTGATCATGGGCCAATAGGCTTTGATGTGGCCAAAATTGTCGAGGTAAATGCGGCTTACGGCGTAATTGCGCAAATCTTCAATCGTACTCACTTCCGGGATGTGGGACATTTCATTGTCCTGATTGCGGAATTTGAGCGGAATGAAGGTCTGGAAGCCGCCAGTTTTATCCTGAAGCTTGCGCAACTCATCCAGGTGATGGATGCGGTGGCTGTAATTTTCGATGTGGCCATAAAGCATGGTGGCATTGGACTTGAGCCCCAGCTCGTGCCAGATTTCGTGCATCCGCAACCATTGTTCACCTGTACACTTGTCTGCGGCAATTTGCTCGCGGATTTCCGGATGAAAGATTTCTGCGCCACCACCGGGTAGTGAATCAACTCCCGAATCGGCGATCATTTTCATACCATCCTCATAACTGACTTTGGCTTTTTTGAAAATGTAGTGGTATTCGACCGGAGTCAGTGCCTTGATGTGCAATTCGGGACGGTGTGCCTTAATGCGTTTGAACAAGTCCACATAAAAGGGCAAATCGTATTGGGGCAATACCCCACCGACGATGTGCACTTCGGTAACTGGCTCATTGTCGTATTTGTACACGATGTCCAACATTTGCTCAGCGGTGTATTCCCAACCTTCGTGGCGTTGTTTGATCAGCCGGGAATAAGAGCAAAACTTGCAGGTATATACACAAAGATTGGTTGGCTCAATGTGGAAATTGCGGTTAAAATAAGTATTGTCACCTTGTTTTTGTTCACGGACAAAATTGGCCAAAACGCCCAGATAGCCCAAATCGGCTTCTTCAAACAGGAAAATTCCTTCAGCTGGGCTGAGGCGTTGTTGTTTTGCCACTTTTTCGGCAATGTCGCGGAGTGGTTTGGCTAATGAAGGATCCTTGAGTAAAGTATCCAATGTTGCGGTGGATGACATGAGCGTGTGTTGAACTTGTTTGCAAATATAACAAACTTTCTGAAGTTTCAGTTTTAATTGAAAGGTGTTTTTTTTCAACTCCGCAAAGTTAAGGGAAAGTTTCAGCGTTTGAGCTTGAAAAGTTGAAGAGATAGGGGTGACAAAATTTATTACGATTTTGCCACAAATTTTTAAAGAGAATTCTGAAACTTGCGTTGCCAAACACTTCAACTTTTCCACTTTAAACATTTCAACTTGCTCTCCATCCTCATACCAGTATTTAACTTCGATGTCACTCATTTGGTGACAGAATTGCAGCAGCAAGCCGAAGCACTGGGTGAATTGTATGAGATTTGTTTATTGGATGATGCCTCGGATGAACAATTCAAGGTGAAGAACCGGGGTTTAAGCCAAAAAACCAACATCCGTTACGAAGAACTGCCCCAAAACATTGGCCGGGCCGCCATCCGCAACCGACTGGTCGAAATGGCGCAATACGATTACCTATTGTACATGGATTGTGATTCCGGGGTAGTGATGCCAAATTATTTACAAACCTACGTAGCGGCTTTGCACCCGCAACGTTTGTTGTACGGCGGCCGTGCCTATCTGCCCAAACCACCTTCCGACCCACAATACCTGTTGCATTGGCATTATGGTCGGCAACGGGAGCAGCAAGATTTTTTGGAACGGCAAAAAAATCCCTACCATTCCTTTATGACCAACAATTTTTTGATCCCCAAATCCATTTTTGCCAGCATCACTTTTG
>JAAFHQ010000218.1 GCA_013298445.1 Chitinophagales bacterium
TGCTCTCGGTACATCCGAATCCTTTCCGCGATCAGGTGCAAATCAAATGGTCGAGCCCGAGTGGTGGCGAAGCCACCCTGCTAGTGTTCGATGCTTTGGGTCGGGCTATTAAACAAAATAAAGTTAATTTATTCATTGGCGAAAATAATTTTACTTACACCCAGCAGGATTTTCCAGGGACGGGGACGTACACGGTGATCATTCGGCACAATGGCCAACAAGTGGTTACTCGATTGATGATGGTGAATTGATGGGGGGACTAAAACCATAACTTATGAATTTGTCATCAAACCCTCTTAGCATTTCCCCCGACTGCATGGTATTGGTCAAAGGAGGAGCTTTTCAGATTCGGGAAAATATTGTTACTTATAAAGTCAAAATTGGATCTATCGAGAGTGAGGTCAGCCAACCGCAGCAAGTAACACTCAATGATTTTTTGATTGCCAAACATCAGCTTACTTTCGAGGAATTCGATGCTTTTTGCAAAGCCACTAGCCGGGACTTACCCAATGATGAAGGTTGGGGTAGGGGCAAATGGCCCGTCATCAATGTAAGTTGGTTTGACTCTATTTATTATTGCAACTGGCGTAGCCAACAGGAAGGGCTCATGGAGGTTTATCGAATCAACCAACAAGAGGTAATTGCCAATTGGAACGCCAACGGCTACCGCCTAGCCACCGAAGCAGAATGGGAATACGCTGCGCGGGGTGGACAACAGAGCCAGGGTTTTGATTACGCAGGAAGTAATCTGGTGGATGAAGTGGCCTGGTACCAGGATAATTCAGGGGGCAAAACCCAACCGGTTGGCGGAAAAAAAGCCAATGAACTGGGCATCTATGATCTATCCGGCAATGTTTGGGAATGGTGCTGGGATTGGCATGGTGACTATTCGACCAATCCCACGAATCCAAAAGGCCCTGATACAGGCTCTCGCCGCATTAGTCGTGGAGGATCATGGTCTAATGGTGCAGTATTTAGCAATGTTGTGCTTCGTTACAGTTTTAGTCCTAATATTTGGAGCAACTGGATTGGTTTCCGCCTGGCCAGAACAGTTCAAGCCATATAGTGTTCTATCCTCTGAAGCAAATTGCATCACTAGAATAAATAAGACCATATCATAAGCATTGCGTAAATAAGACTTGAGTCAGTATAATAGTGAAACAAGCCCATATTTAATTGACCACAAAAAAAATCCAGCATTACCTGGTCAAAAAAAAATCCGACTGCATCTACTTAAATAAGTACTAACGACACAATAGATGCAAGATGAAAAAAATAACCACAATCCTCATTTCAATGCTATTGGCATCAGTCACATTTGGAAAAGAGCCGATGCAAGCAGATTCCATTTCCAAAATTCAATTGTGCCTGATTTTAGATGTGAGTGGTTCGATGGATGGCTTGTTGAGCCAGGCTCAAAATGAAATATGGAAGACCATTTCTTTTATCGAAGGATTTCAAAAAGACGACTTAAAGACGGTAATCGAAATAGCAGTGATTTCCTACGGCAACCTAAAATATGCCGAGAATGGCCACGTGAAAATAGTTGTAGATTTTACGGTCGATATTGATAAAGTGGCGGAGAAATTGTGGACAATGGAGACAGGAGGAGGCGAAGAATATGGTGGCTCGGCCATAAAAAACGCCTTGGATAGCCTGTCCTGGGAAGATAAATCCGTTTTCAAATGTATAATCATGGCGGGGAATGAGCCATTCGACCAAGGGCTAGTCAATTTTGAAGAATCCATCCAACTGGCAGCTCCCAAAGGCATAATCCTCAACACCATTTACTGCGGCGAAAAAGAAAAAGGCATTTATGAAAAATGGGAAAAAGCCGCAAAACTGGGAAACGGCACTTATGCCAACATTGACCAAAATTTGGGCATTGACGCATTTAAGACACCTTATGACCACACCTTGATCAAATTTTATTACGACTACAAATCCACCTATTTTGATGAAAAAAAAGAGGAAAGAATCAATCGATTTGATGCGAAAGGTGAAGTTTCTCCAGCGATCAGAGACATGATCATTTACAAATATGGGAGAACAAAAAAAGCAAAGGACATCATTGATAAATTCAATGAAAGCAATTGGGAAATCAGTCAATTTAATGACTCCGAAATACCCGAAATGTGGCGAAGTTTAGGCCCAAAAGAATTGAAATTTAAGCTATTGGAGTTTTCCCGAAAAAGGGAGGCTTTTGCCGAGGGGTTTGAAACCTACCAACAAAAGGTAGAAGAGTTTTTGAAGATCACGGTACAACCAAAGCTCAACAACAAAACCCTGAATTTGGCCATGAGCGAAATGATCTCAAAACAGTTGCTTGAATTTGGGTATGTAAAAAAGTAGTTAACGTTATTCTTCTAAATCTTTCTGAGCAATCAGTGCTTCGACGTAATCAACTTCACGATTGGTCACTATGGCTATTTCCTCAACCGGGAGCTGAGCCGTTTCAAAGAGATAGAGAATGACATTGTTCAGTCTTTGACGTTCTTCTTCCGCTCTTTGATGTTCTACTTCCGCTCTTTGGCGTTCTAATTGCTCGCGTTGAAGTGCTTTCTCCAACATGAAATGGCTGACTTCTCTTTCTTTCTTTCGACCTTCTTCCAAGATCATCTCGTAAGTGCTCATGGCAGTTTGGTTTAAAACTTTTGGCAAGGTTTTGATGAATGTTTGAATTTTTTCTTGAGCAAGTTCGGTGTTTTTCAAAAAATATGCAATCTACTAAAGGCTGCTTTAAAGAATTCGTCGTGAGGTTTAGAGGGCTTTTTAGGCATAGGGTAAAATTTAGTAAAAAATAAATAAAAAGTTTTAAAAATAAAATTATTTTTTATTTTTGTTTTTAATTCAATCCCATATGGAACCCAATACACTCATCCCTATTTCAGGACTCATCTATATCCCTGATTACCTGAGCCTTGCTCAGCATGATTCACTCCTGGATGCTATCGACCAAGCCCCTTGGCTCAATGACCTCAAAAGAAGAGTTCAACACTACGGATTTAAGTACGATTACAAATTCCGCCGGATTGATTTGAGTATGAAGATTGGCGAGCTTCCGGCCTGGGCTTTGGAAATTGCCAAGGACTTACATGAAAAACAATTTTTCCGAGAACTTCCTGATCAGTTGATTGTCAATGAATATCTGCCCGGGCAAGGTATTGCACCACATGTCGATTGTGAGCCTTGTTTTGAAAGCACGATTGCTTCTATTTCCCTGGGTTCTGCCTGTGTAATGGATTTTGCACACCCCATTCGCAAAGAAAAAATTCCCATTTTGCTGGAACCTCGTAGCCTGGTCGTATTGCAGGGAGATAGTCGGTATTTTTGGACTCATGGCATTGCGGGGCGTAAAGCGGATGTATTTGAAGGCAAGCCTTTTTTGCGTCAACGCCGGGTTTCGCTCACCTTCAGAAAAACAATCTTGCAAGCGACTTAAATATTTCTCTACTCGATTGCAAAAAGTCACCCCCGCTGAATCCATACGCTCACTTTGCTTTCCACCCAAAATAGCTTAATTTGCCACTTGAATCTTTAGATTTTCTATTCATAAAGTCTATTAACCCAGCCCTATGGCGCGCCCTGACTTTCACAACATACCACTTGATCTCAACCTGGGAGGAACCAATCCCCCTGAGGAAGGTGCTGAACCCTGGCAAAGCCCGGAAAAAATAGCCGTTAAATCCGCTTACGGCCCCTCCGACTTAGAGGGCGTACAACACTTGCGCTACGCAGCGGGCATCCCACCTTTTTTGCGCGGCCCCTATGCCAGCATGTACACCATTCGTCCCTGGACCATCCGCCAATACGCAGGCTTTTCTACCGCTGAAGAAAGCAATGCCTTTTACCGCAGGAATCTGGCGCAAGGCCAAAAAGGGCTCTCCGTAGCCTTCGACCTGGCCACCCACCGCGGCTACGATTCCGATCACGAGCGGGTACAAGGCGATGTGGGCAAAGCGGGCGTTGCCATCGATTCAGTAGAGGACATGAAAATCCTTTTTGACCAAATCCCCCTGGCAGAAATGTCGGTTTCCATGACCATGAATGGCGCAGTGATTCCCATCATGGCCTTTTACATCGTGGCTGCGGAAGAACAAGGCGTTAGCCCGGCTCAACTGAGTGGTACGATCCAGAATGATATCCTGAAAGAGTTCATGGTGCGCAATACCTACATCTATCCACCCGAACCTTCCATGCGCATCATTGCAGATGTGTTTGCCTATACCGCGCAACACATGCCCAAGTTCAATTCCATTTCCATCAGTGGCTACCACATGCAGGAGGCAGGCGCCCCTGCTGATCTGGAGTTGGCTTACACCCTGGCCGACGGCTGGGAGTATCTGCGTACTGGCGTCAAGGCCGGGCTAGATGTGGATGATTTTGCGCCACGTTTGTCCTTCTTTTGGGCGATCGGCATGAACCACTTTATGGAAATTGCCAAACTACGCGCTGGGCGATTGTTGTGGTCCAAAATTGTGCAACAATTCAACCCCAAAGACGCCAAGTCGATGGCTTTGCGCACGCACTGCCAAACATCCGGCTGGAGCCTCACCGAACAAGATCCTTTTAACAACGTAGGCCGTACCACCATCGAGGCACTAGCAGCAGCTTTGGGCGGCACCCAATCTTTGCATACCAACTCTTTGGACGAGGCAATCGCCTTGCCCACCGATTTTTCAGCCAAAATTGCCCGCGATACCCAAATTTACCTGCAAAAAGAAACCGACATCTGCAAAGCTGTCGACCCCTGGGCGGGCAGTTATTACGTGGAATACCTCACCGACCAATTGGTGAAACGCGCCTGGACGTTGATCGAAGAAGTGGAGGAACTGGGCGGCATGGCCAAAGCGATTGAAGAAGGCCTGCCCAAATTGCGTATCGAAGAAGCCGCTGCACGCAAACAAGCCCGCATCGACAGTGGCAAAGACCAAATCGTCGGGATGAATGTTTTCCGTCTGGAACAGGAAGCACCTATAGATACCTTGGAAATAGACAATGGAGCTGTGCGGGATGCCCAAATTCGCCGTTTGCAGGAAACAAAAAGCAAACGGGATGAGGCTGCCTGTCAAGCTGCTTTACAAGACTTGAAACAAGGTGCAAAAACTGGTGAGGGCAATCTGCTCGCATTGGCCATCACCTGCGCTCGCTTGCGCGCTACCTTGGGCGAAATTTCGAGCGCAATGGAGGCTGTTTTTGGGCGCTACACCCCCGTAACCCGAGCCATCTCCGGGGTATACAGCAGCGAAGCCAAAAGTGACCTCGATTTCCATGAAGCCCAAGAGCTGGCCGATCAATTCGCTGAACTGGAAGGTCGCCGCCCCCGTATCATGATTGCAAAATTGGGGCAAGACGGCCACGACCGCGGTGCCAAAGTAATCGCCAGCAGTTTTGCTGACCTGGGCTTCGATGTGGACATTGGCCCTTTGTTCCAAACCCCGGCAGAAGCTGCCCGACAAGCAGTGGAAAACGACGTACACATCCTGGGCATCTCCTCCCTGGCGGCAGGCCACAAAACCCTTGTGCCTCAAACCCTCGCCGAACTGGCCAAACTGGGCCGCGATGACATCATGGTGGTGGTCGGCGGAGTGATTCCAGCGCAGGATTACGCCTTTTTGTACGAACAAGGGGTGGTAGGGGTATTTGGCCCCGGCACAAAAATTTCCAAGGCCGCAGCGGCCTTGCTGAAGTTGTTGATGGAAATGGTGGCGTAAGGTTTAGGGAGGTTGAGTAGGTTTAGTAAGGTTTAGGCTGCCGCGAGCGACTTAGACTAAAGCATTGTCAAAATCGCTCGCGGCAGCCTAAACTTTCTCAACTTTCCTCAACCTTCTCAACCCCTCCTTTCACAATTCTCTATTTTGTCCTATATTTCCGGAAAATGAACACCAAATGATGCGTCTTTTCCTCTCCCTTGGTCTGCTCTTGTTTTTTATCCTGCCTCAATTGTCTTGCCAACGCGCTGGTCAGGAGTTCAATTGGTTGAAAAAAAACAGCATTCCCATTGCCAGTGTTGATGGAAATGACTTCAGCGATTTGGCTTTTTTAAAGGAAAAACTCAAAGATGTACGCCTGGTACAAATCGGGGAAAGTTCGCACGGAGCCGCCGAATTTTACCAGCTCAAAACCCGCCTGGTCGAGTACCTGCACCAGGAAATGGACTTCGATGTGTTGGTCATCGAGGGCGGTTTTGGTGACATTAACCTGGCCTGGTTGAATCAGGAAGAGCAGGAAGCCAAAGGTTTGATGTACAACTCCGTGTTTGGCAATTTCCGCTGTGAAGAAATGTTGCCGCTTTTTGAATACGCCAAAACGGAGGCCAGAGGGGATCATCCACTCGCTCTGGCAGGCCCAGATTGCCAATCTTCTGCCAATTATTTCAACAATTTCCTGATCGACTTCCTGCGCAAGTACGACACCGAACTTTCCCGCGATGTGGAGTACAATTTTATGACTACGTCTCTCCTTTACGGCCTCATTCCCGACAGCTCCAAACTCATGGTAGCGATTAAAACCAACGAACGGGTCATCAATCGGGTTTTGGATTTTTTGGAAAACAAGGAGGCCAAAATCCGGGAAGATTTTCCCCAAAAGCCACTCCTGGTCGCCTTCACCCGCCGGACCCTGGAGAATTACCTGGAATACTGGGCGCTCGACTACCGCGCCATCCGCCTCCAACAACAGTTCGCGCTCCGCGACCGCATCATGGCCGAAAACCTGATGTGGCTCGCCGATGTGGCTTACCCCAACAAAAAAATCATCTACTGGGCGCACAATGCCCACATCGGAACCGAAAGCAATTCGGTGGACATCTTTGGCAAAGCCCTCAAAATGCAGGGGAATTACGTCGCCGATCGTTTTGGTAAAGAGGTGTACAACATCGGCTTGTACGCCAGCAGCGGCGAGCTCTATCGCCACTGGATGCGCGATGTGCAGCCCTTCAAAGACGACAGCATCGGGGGCATTGGGGAGCGTTTTGCCCGTTTGCCCAAGCCGATCAATTTCCTGGAGTTGCGCGGACAACAGCCGGGCAAGGGCAAGGATTGGTTGTTCAAACCGATTCCGGCTTTTGAGTTGGAAAGTGGTGGGAAGATTCAGTTTACGCCAACCAAGAAGTATGACGCGGTGATTGTTGTGAAGAAGGTGAAGGGGCCGAAGTATTTTGAATAAACGCACCCCGAATTTTTTCATAAATACTACAAAAGCGACATTTCTTTATCACAAAGGAAAAAAAGAGGACACAAAGGACACAAAGCGAAGGGGCGTCAACATCTAACTTTGTGTCCTTTGTGCTTTCTTTGTGAAAATTATGTCGCATTGGAATTATTTTGAAAATTCGGGAGGACTCATGTTTGTTTTTTTCTTTGTGCTCATAAAAATGTCGCTTTGGCAATATTAATCATTGTGTGTTCTACTCTTATTTTGTGCACACTCTTCCCATTTTATCCCGACCTTAGACCCGATTTTTTCCCAAGCACCAATTCATCCTATATGCGCGTCCTTCCCACCCTCCTCTGCCTGCTTTTTTGGGCAATGGGTTATGCCCAGGCCCCTCAAAATTTGCTTTCCCCCACCGACTTCCTCACTCCCCCCCAACGCTACGGCATCCGCTGTTGGTGGTGGTGGCTCAACGGCAACGTCACCAAAGCGGCCATCTCCCGCGATTTGGCCGAAATGAAAGCCAAAGGTTTCAGCGGTGCCTGCATATTTGACGCCGGAGGTGCAGAGCAGCGCGGCAATGCCCAGGTGCCCGAAGGACCTATGTTTGGCAGCCCGGCCTGGCGCGACTTGTACCTGCACGCCATCAACGAAGCCGAAAAGCACGGACTGGTGATGTCGCTCAGCATCCAGAGCGGTTGGAATTTGGGCGGCCCCGATATCACCCCGGAAGAAGCCGCCAAACAAGTGGTTTTTTCGGAAACCAAAGTTACAGGCGGCACCCGCATCCAGCAAACTTTGGCGCAGCCGCCCATCCGATACGATTATTACCGGGACATTGTGGTTTTGGCTATTCCCTTCAAAGCAACCAAAGAACGCCAACCCATCCGCGATTTTGCGAATAAAGCCGCTACCCGGGAAGTTGGCTGGTCCGTACCAGAAACCCGACCCTTGTTGACGGACATTCCTGGCACTCCTGGCGAAGAAGATGCCGCCCTCAAACAAGTCCTGAACCTCAATGCCTATTTTAAAGATGGCCAACTAGATTGGGTAGCCCCACCCGGCGACTGGACAATCATTCGCCTCGGGTATTCCCCCACAGATGCCCACGTGTCGACTTCCAGCGGCAAATGGCAGGGCCGCGTGATGGACTACATGAGCGCCAAACATTTCAACCGCTATTGGGATACCCACGTGGAACCCCTCCTGCAAATGATCGGCGACCGGGCTGGCAAAACCCTCCGCTACCTACAAACCGACAGCTTTGAAGCCGGAGGTATGAACTGGACGGATGGTTTTGAAGCCGAGTTCAAAAAACGCCGGGGTTACGATCCCCTTCCTTACCTGCCAGTGTTGGCGGGCAAAATCATCGAAAGCCGCGAGGTCAGTAATCGCTTTTTGAACGACTTGCGCAAAACCCTGGGCGACTGCATATCGGACAACCACTATCGGGTCTTTGCCGAACGAGCCAAAAAATACGG
>JAAFHQ010000022.1 GCA_013298445.1 Chitinophagales bacterium
AATTTGCCCTTTACGGTGGGGGCTTTTATGAATGAGCGTTTTGTGTTTTTGCCTTCCCTGGGATTCAGCTTGTTTTGCGCCTGGCTGATTGTGGAATTTTTGCCCAAAAGATTGGGCCACGGTGCAGGGCAAAGTTACCCACTCGGGCTGGGAGTGATTGCGGTGCTTTCTTTGGGTTATGCCCTCAAAACCTTCACCCGCTTGCCCGATTGGAAAGATGAAACCACCCTTAATGAGGCCGCGTATAAAATTTCTACGGGAAGTGCGCGCGCCAAACTCTTCCATGCTGTAGCCATCTTCCGCAATGAATACGCCCAGTTGCCGACCAATGAACTCAAAAAGGCCAAGTTGAATGAAATGATTCCGATGATAGCTGAGGCTACCCGCATTTTACCTGAATACAAAGCTGCCTGGGGCTTTATGGCAGGTTTGGCCGGCGAACGGTACAAAATTGACCTGCAACTCAAACCCATGCTGGATGTTTTTGCCCAAGCTGCCGTATACGATCCCAATTCGCAGTCGATTCACGACTTTATGAAATACGTCAAACCAAGTAGTGGAGCGGTGCCTCAGGCAATCGCTGATTTTGCGTATCAGGTTGGCTATTTACACTTTGCGCAGCAAAAGCGGGATATGGAGCATGCGCGGCAGTATCTGAATTATGGTGTGGGGACGGAAGGGGTGGACCCGAGGATTGAGGCAGCGCTGAAGACCCTGAGGTGACCCTTTGGTGCCTTAGGTTTCTTAGGTGGTGAAAAAGTATACTGCTATGCAGGTTCTTTCCTTTTCACCACCTAAGAAACCTAAGGCACCAAAGATTCACCTAAGATTGGGACTCATCAGCATATTGTCACTTTAAAAATAAAACCGCAATCCAACACCACCGCCCAAATCACCATCGGTGAATTCGAGCACCTGCAACCTTGGCGTAATCTGCGCGAAAAGTTCGAAGCGGTCGAAAAATACGTTCAAACCAAAGTTGCCACTGATGCCTGCACCGATGTAATCTTCGTAGCGGCCACGCTCATAAAAGGAGATGAATGCCCCCGGGCCATAAAAGAAATTGACATTGCCGGAACCGCCCACAGGTTTTTGGTATAAGGCGTGGACATTGACAAACAAATAATCGTTCAAATCCCAGGCAGCTAAAATATCAACCGAAGCCTTCTTGCCATTGTAGAACTTTAGGGTCAAACCACTCGGGTCGCCTACCTGTAAACCAATGCCAACACTACCACTTTTCACCTGTGCTTGTAGGGCAACCTTACTCAGTCCCAGCAAGACGAAGGGTAAAACGAATAGAATTTTTTTCATTTGATTAAAATTTGGGTATTACTTGGGGGATAAAATCCACACCACTGTACTTTTTTGTATTCTGGGGGCGAAGGACATCAATTGCCCCTGGCTTCAGCCTGGGGGAGGAATTGCCCTTATAGTTGGGCTTTAGCCCTGGTTTGAAAATAAAGATTTTGGGCTAAAGCCCATCAAAAGAGTATCTCCATGACCCCAGGCTGAAGCCAGGGGCAATTGATGTCCCCCGAGCAAAATGTCCGACTTTATGGGCAAAATCAGCAGTCAAACGTATAAAAGAATTGAATAAGTGTACGTTGGTGGGCAAAAAAAAGGCCGACTACGTCTGGTAGTCGGCAATGATATTGGGTACTCTAACTCTAAACAAATCTGGGTCAAGCCGTTGGCCAGGGCCAGGACTCAGTGACGCTTTTGCCAATCGCAGGCTTCCAATTTTTCTTTGGATTGGCCTTGATTTGGCGCGCCAGTTCAATCTGCCGAGGCGACAACACCTCCTCTGGCGACTTGCCTCCAGCCAAAAGGCTATTGGCACGCGCCGCTTGCAACTCCGTCATCGGCAGATAACGATAATGACTTTGATAAAGGTAATATTTACTTTCGGGATCGGAGCGATAAGTGGAAGGATTTTTCACCTTGCCTTTTCCCAAGACCTTTTCTACTTTAGCTTGCTCCTGTACATCGGCAGTAAAAACGCCATCGGCACATTTCATTTTGCTGCCCGATTCGATCAGGTTTTCAAAAGAAAGCAAGCGGGGATTGTACTCCACGGTCACCACCTCGCGGCCAGCCATAAATCCAGCCTCGGTGGCCACTACCCCGGGAATTTTCCCTAATTCCTTTTCGCCAGTCCAAAAACAGTACATTGATAAAGTAGCCGTTTTGGTGCCCAGCTCCCTGCTTTGGAATTCTTCCCGCAACAAAGCCAGGTAAGTTGGCACCACCAGATTGTTTCTTTCCAGGGCAACCAACATCGCATTTAATACCGCCAGAGGTGTATAATTTCCTGAAACACGCTCGGCCAGGTTCTTTTTGCTGGCATCCACAATGCGCACCACCGGATTGTTCCAGGCAGGTTCGTTGTACAACTTGAGCACTTCGGCATCTTTGCCACCTTTGTTGTTGTAAATCGCGACAGGAATAAACAGGGATTCGATGGCTTCGGCAATCAGCGGATGGCTCAGTACTTCAGCGCCATAACGCTGACAGGTGCTGCATCCGGGTACTTCCTGAAAGAGCAAAAACACTGGCTTTTGTTCTTTTTTGGCCCGCGCCAAACCTTGTTCGAAATCACGCACCCACGCAACTTTACCCAACTCCGCCGGAGTTTGGCTGCCCTGGGACAGGGCGACACTGGAGAAGCCCAGCATCAAGATGAGTATTGTTTTGGTGTGTCTGAACATACAAGCGATCAAAATTACGTCTGCAAAATGGAACTTATATGGCACTTGAAATGTAGCGGCGAAGACAGTTTGTAAATAGTTTTCACGAAACTGTATATTTGTTTCAATTCAGTTCAACTTATGGAAAACATTTCGGTCACTCGTGACAATTACCTCATTACCACGGACAAAGCGCATTTGGACCTGCATGCCGTGCACCAGTATTTGTCCAAAGAATCGTATTGGAGCCGCGGAATTCCCTTCGAAACGGTAAAAAAAGCTGCGGAGCACTCACTCACTTTTATCGTTCTTTGTGGCGAAAAACAAGTGGGTTATGCTCGCATTATTTCCGACTATGCCATCTTTGCCTACCTTGGTGATGTTTACATTCTGGATGCGCATCGCGGCAAGGGTTTGTCCAAATGGTTGATGGAAACCATCATGGGGCACCCCGAATTGCAAGGGCTGCGGCGCTGGATTCTGGCTACCCGCGATGCGCATGGTTTGTATGCGCAGTATGGCTGGAAACCGGTGGCAAATCCTGCGATTTGGATGGAGGTGCACAATCCCGACCCTTATCGAATGACGAGTGATTCGAATGACGAATGACGAATTTGGGGCGTTGCTTTTAATTTTTATTGGAGACTAAAACCAAATGGAACTCCAATCTTGAGTTTCCCAACAATCTCAGGTGCTACCACCCCATTCGTCATTCGTCATTCGAATTATTCGTCATTCAAAAATACCTGATCATGTTACTTGAAACCTTACAAACTTTATACAAAAGAGACCTTGAGCGCCTCAGCCAGGAGATTGGCCTGTACCAAAACGAAGCCAATATCTGGATCGTCGATGGCAACATCAGCAACTCGGCAGGGAATCTCTGCTTGCACCTGGTTGGCAATTTGAATACCTACATTGGCGGAGAATTGGGCAAAACGGGGTATGTCCGCGATCGAGACCTGGAGTTTTCCCAAAAAGACGTCCCGCAGGCAAAACTCATCCAGATGGTGGAAAACACCCGCATGGTGGTGGCTGAGGCCTTAAGCAAGGTCAGCCCCGAACAATTAGAAGCGGAATACTCGCTGGAAGTATTCGGCGGAAAAATGTCGACCCAGTTCTTCTTGGTGCACTTGGTCGCGCATTTGTCGTATCATTTGGGGCAGATCAATTATCATCGGAGGTTGTTGGATTGAGGAGTCTAACAGTTTTTCTGTGTAACCAGCAACATCCCATCAATAGTTAATATGCCCTTTTCCACTCAGCCGATATACTTTTCCATCAAATTTCCCCTCTAGTGTAATAGAAGCCGCACTTACGTTATGGTTATAGCTGCTTGTGGAACTACTTATCCAAAAAGCATGGGTCGCATTTGGTTTTGCATATAAGGTATAGCCCCCATAAAGCTTAAGTGTAGAACTACCAGTCAATATCAGCGAAAAATTCCCCCTTGCACAACGGCATGCGTCATTGTAATAAGGTTGCTCCAGATTGGCCCGACTCAAAGCACCCAAATTTCCCGTGTAAGAGGAAGTTCCGGTGACGTCGAATTGTTTCGGAATAAAAAAGGAGAGTTGGTCGTTGGTTTTCACTTCATAAGGGACGATATTCGGGCTTTGGGCAAAAACCAGGTCTGCAGTGAAGTCTCTATCTTTTGGATGGTAAGTAGAATCATCATCACAATCTCCGTTAGGACACAAATAGAAAGGTTCACAGGAAAAAACGATGAACAACAGCACGACGATCAATATGTTAGATGTTTTCATAACTCAAGGTTTTGGCATACGCCACATGGAGTATGATTGTGCTGAAGTTTACATGATTTTTGAGGTTTTTGTGCTAAGAAAGATCAGGTAGATGGATGATAAAATGCTGGTGGCAGGCAAGCTTAATCCAATGGTCCGGATCATTAAACACCATTACAAATCATTTTACTCAGAGGACCTAAAATACAAAAATGCCCAGTAGTTATGGTGACAGTCCAATCCATTTCCACTCAGGAAAAAGATCAATTGATCCAAATTATCCTAACTTAGCCCAAGTTAAAAATCAACTTCATGCACAAGCTCATCAAATACACTTTAATCCTCATTTCGACATTGGGTTGTTCTTCCATTTTTGGCCAAAGCGCCCAGTTTCCTATTGTAAAAGCTTATGGTGGAATTTACGAAATTCCCGACGCGACGGAGCGGCCCGATCCTACCCTGACCTACAAACTCCTGGTGGACCTATCCACTGCAGCCGAGGACAACAAACAAATTTCCAGATGGGTAGACAATGTAGCCCGGCTAATGAACCTGCATGGGTTGGCGGGAGTCCCCAAAGCAGCGCTCAAGGTGAAGGTTGTCGTCCACGGGGGCGCGATATTCACCTTGCTGAACAATGCGCAATACCAGGAGCGCTTTCAGACTGACAACCCCAATCTCAAGGTTTATGAAGCCTTGTTGGAAGCAGGTGCAGACATTATGGTTTGTGGCCAATCCCTGATTGCGCGCAAAATGGTGACGAAAGACCTTTGGCCAGGCGTAAGGGTTGCTCATTCCGCGTTGACGACCGTTACCACTTACGTGCCACAAGGGTATGTGCTCTTGAAGTTTTGAACAGAAGGAGGGATGGAATTTTGAGTGATGAATGACGAATTTTAGGTTACCCTCGATTCGTCATTCATCACTCGAAAAATTCGTCATTCCCATCACTCCACCAGCGCCGGAATCCCCTGCTTCTTAAACTCCTCATTGTACCCTTGAATCTCCTTCTTCAGATTCTGCAAACCTTTTTGCTGCTTGGCCCATTCCGCGCTCAAGTCTGCAAAACGATCGCGGTTGCCTTGGGTGATACGGGGATCGTGCACATCTACCCGGCCCCGTACGGTGAAGAGTTCGGCGCTGAGTTTGCTAGGCCAGTTGATCACGTCCTGGCCGTTTTTGGTACGCGGTTCCACCAGTTCACTTTCCAGGTCGTTGATTTTTTTGACCAGGTCCTGGCCTTTTTTCAACAAATCGGCGGCGGCTTTATTGTCTTTCAGCACTTCGTTATAGGCGTCCAGTTGTTTGCGGACTTTGCGCAATTGGAGCACCGACTGGTGAATGGTGTTGATTTGTTCGGCCAGTTTTTGCAACATGCTTTGCTGGGCCTGCCAGTCGGCTGGGCTGACATTGATGCGAGGATCGGGCAAAACTTCTACACTTTGTTCCAGCACCTGGCCACGGTGGCTCAGGCGGATTTTGTAGGTTCCTGGAGCAACCCGGTGCCCTCGGTAATCGCCATAAATGAATACGCCTGGTACATCGGCCAGACCATCGGTACGGAAATCCCAGGCGAAGCGATTCACGCCAGCGTCGGCGGGTAAAATGGGTTCTGGAGCCGGACCGCCAGGATAACGCTTGTAATTTTCGTCTTTTTTGTTGCTCAACTTGCGAATCACCTTGCCCGTTGCGTCCAGAATTTCCACCCGCAGGGTATTGGTATCGGCTTTTTCCTTGAGGTAATAATCAAAAATGACCCCTTCCGCTGGGTTCATGCCCACGCCAGGGGAGCCTTCGCCCGAGAGGTAAGAAGAACCACCACTGTAGCGGCGGGTAGCCTGGGGTTTGAACAGCTGAACCGTCGAAGTTCCGACCACGCCCTTGGCCTGTTGGAAAGCGCCCAGGTCGTCAAAAATCCAGAAGGCCCGGCCAGCGGTAGAAGCGACCAGGTCGTTGTTGCGGATTTGCAGGTCGGTGACGGGTACAATCGGTAAATTGAGCTGCAAACGGTTCCACTGCATGCCGCCATCGGTGGAGAGGTAAAAACCCCGTTCTGCACCAGCATACAGCAAACCCTTGGTTACTTTGTCTTCCCGAATGACTTTGATGAAATCATCTGTGTCGATGCCTGTGGCAATTTTCACCCAACTTTTGCCGTAATCGGTGGTTTTGTAGGTATAGGAAACAAAGTCGTTGAATTTGTACCGCGTGCCACAGATGTAGGCAGTGCCCGGGTCATGTGGAGAAACCTCGATAGACTGGATCAAACATTCGGCCAGGTCTTTGGGGGTAATGTTGGTCCAGGTACGACCATCGTCGCGGCTTACGTGTACAAGGCCGCAGTCCGAGCCGGTATAAATCACCCCTTTTTCCAAGCTGGATTCGATCAGGTAATAAATGGTGTTGTAGTTTTCGCCACCAGCGCCTTCATTGGTGAAAGGGCCACCGCCGACTTCCTGCTTGGTGGTATCGTTGCGGGTGAGGTCGGGGCTGATTTTTTCCCAACTGATCCCTCCATCACGGGTGCGCAGCACCACGTTGCCCGTGTGGTAAATCACCTTGGGGTCGTGTGGCGAGCTGATGATCGGGGCATTCCAGTTGAAGCGGTACTTCATCTTTTTGGGCGGATTGGCCAGGTTGAGCGCGGAATAGGCCATCACGTCTTTGCTCTCGTTGGTGCGTGTATCCAAGGCTTCGATGATGCCTTGATAGCAGCCACCCAATAAGACTTGGGGGTTGTTTTGGTCAAAAGCGACAAAAGCGCTTTCACAACCCGGGCCGATGAACCAGTCGGTGACGCCGATATCTGATCCATTGTTGCGGCTGGAAATGACCACCGAAGTATTGTCCTGTTGACCGCCATAGACCCGGTAAGGAAACAGGTTATCGGTGTTGACGCGGTAAAACTGCGCGGTGGGTTGATTGCCCTGGGTGGACCAGGTGCGGCCAGCGTTGAAGGAAATTTCTCCTCCGCCATCATCACCCAGAATCATGTTTTGGTTGTTCTTGGGGTTGATCCAAAGATCGTGGGTATCGCCGTGGCCTACCCGGATGGTGCTGAAGGTACGGCCACCATCGATCGAGCGGGTCATGGGCGCGTTGAGCACGTATACCACGTCGGCGTTGACGGGGTCGGCGAAGACCTCCATGTAGTACCAGGAACGGGAGTTGATGTTTTGATCGGAGCTCAGTAGGGTCCAGGATTCCCCGCCGTTGTCGGAGCGATAGAGGCCCGACTTGGTTTTTTCCGCTTCTACAATGGCGAAGACCCGGTTGGGGTTGACTGGGGAAACGGAAATGCCCATTTTACCCAGGTCTTTGGGCAATCCTTCATTGATTTTTTTCCAGCTTTCCCCTCCGTCGCTCGACTTCCAGAGGCTGGAGCCCGGGCCACCACTTTCTACCTTCCAGGGCGTGCGGCGGTGCTGCCAGGTGGCAGCGTACAAAATGCGAGGGTTGGTATGGTCCATACTCAGGCTGGAAGCGCCGGAGTTTTCGTCAACGAAGAGCACTTTTTTCCAAGTTTTGCCCCCATCGGTAGATTTGTAAATGCCCCGTTCTTCATTGGGGCCGTGCAAGGCGCCTTGGGCAGCCACGTACACTACATCGGAATTTTGCGGGTGGATGACAACGTCGGAGATGTGGCGCGTTTTTTCCAGTCCAATGTTTTTCCAGGTTTTACCTGCGTCAACGGATTTGTATACCCCATCGCCATAGGTGGTCATCACCCCGCGCACGGCGTGCTCGCCCATACCTACGTAGATCACGTTGGGATCTGATTCGGCCACAGCGATGTCGCCTACCGTGCTGGATTTGAATTGGCCGTCCGAGATATTGGACCAGTTCAGGCCGCCGTCTTCGGTTTTCCAGATTCCGCCACCGGTGTAGCCACAATAATAGAGGTTGTCGTTGCCGATTACGCCACTTACTGCGTTGGAGCGGCCACCCCGGAATGGGCCAATGTTGCGCCAGCGCAGGCCGGCGAAGCTTTTGGCATCAAAAGTATTGGTGACGGGTGCAGGTGCAGCTGCCGGGGGCGTGGTTTTCTTTTTTTGCCCCCAAAGGTTGATGCTGAGGAAGAGTAAACCCAGCAAGGAGAAATGGTACAGTTTTTTCATCTTTTTGGTCAGTTGTGTAGAGCCTGACCAAATATAGGTAAGGGAAATCAAATAGAGGTACATTTCAGCAGGACTCTTTTTGATTTCCATTCCTGAGCCAACTAGCCTGGGTAGATTATTTTGTCAATACCTCGGAGTAAAAATTGCCTTCGCGGTATTCGTCCAATACGTGTCGCACGGTTTGGGTGAGGTTGTTGGGGAGTTTATCCAGGTAAAACCATTCTGCCTCCTTGAACTTATGGGTTTCTTTGGCTTTGAGTTCTCCTTCCCAGTAATAGGCCTTGAAGTACATGACAATGCGCTGCTGCTGTTTTTTGATTTTGTGCAACACATGTACCAAATGAAGGTCTTCGGGCTTGAGTAAAATACCAGCCTCTTCAAAACTTTCGCGGATGACCGATTGTCGGGCCGATTCCCGCAATTCTACGTTTCCCCCAACCAGGGTGTAGTTCCCCCCATTGGGTTTGGTTTGCTTCAAGAGCAAAATCTGACCTTTGTGGTACAAGATTAAGCGCGCCTTTACATTGATGTTGCCTATGTCCATTCGATACCGGGTTTGAGAACGTGAATGTGATTACTGACAAAAATCAGCGTCTACATCAGGGCCAAATATAGCAACACTTGGGGAATCACCTCATTAAAGTGCAGGCTAAAACATGGGGATGATACCCAACTAAGCATTTTTTACTATTTTTGTGCTTGATTTCCCGTGAACTTGCCTGACAATGTGCCTTAACCTTAACTAATTAAACAAAAGAGCGCTTATGCATTACGAAAACGTTCTGGCGACCATAGGCAATACCCCATTGATTCGCATGAATCGTATTGCGGAGGGAATTCCAGCCAAGGTATTCGCAAAGGTGGAATCCTATAACCCAGGTCAAAGCGCCAAAGATCGCATCGCTTTATTCATGATTGAAGAAGCGGAGCGCAGCGGCAAGCTCAAACCGGGTGGTACAATTGTAGAAGCCACTTCTGGCAACACGGGTTTCAGTATCGCAATGGTGAGTGCCATCAAGGGGTATCGCTGTATCCTCACCTTGACGAGCAAAGCTTCTCAGGAAAAAATTTCCCTCCTCAAATCAATGGGTGCCGAGGTAGTCATTTGCCCAGTAGACGTAGAACCAGCCGACCCTCGCTCCTATTATTCAGCCGCTGAGCGCATCGCGCACGAAACGCCGAACTCTTTTTACCTGGCTCAAAACTTCAACCTAGACAACGCGGAAGCGCATTACCGCTCCACCGGACCAGAGATATGGGCACAAACCCAGGGGAAAATCACCCACTACGTCTGTTGTGCAGGCACAGGGGGTACCCTTTCGGGAACGGCTCGCTTTTTGAAAGAAAAAAATCCCAACATCAAAATCATTGGGGTGGATGCCTATGGCTCCGTTCTGAAAAAATTCTGGGAAACCCACGAATACGATCCCAACGAAATCAAACCTTACAAGGTAGAGGGTTTGGGCAAAAACATCATTCCCCACAACATGAATTTTGAGTTGGTGGATGATTTTATAAAAGTTACGGACAAAGATAGCGCCTTCCAGGTGCGGGATTTGGCCAAGTACGAAGGGTTGATGGTGGGCTATTCCAGCGGTTCGGCAATGCAGGCCGTATTTGAAATTGCCGATACCCTTACCGAAGATGACGTGGTGGTAACCCTGTTTTCAGACCACGGTTCGCGGTACCTGGGCAAGGTGTTCAACGACGACTGGATGGTGGAACAAGGCTGGATGGAATGTGTTCCCTCCGAAGCTGCGGGTTCAATGGGCAGCACACCTCCCAATATCCTGCACGAACATCCTGAGCCTGCGGAAGGCACCAGCAGTTCGAGCGCCTATTTTTACAGCTACGAAGCCATGCGGGATCGCTACATCAAATACTATCGAACCTATCGTTTGAAGTATAAGAAATACATCCGCTTGACGCGGCAAACCCTGGGGCTGTAGAGACGCACGGCCGTGCGTCTCGTATATGGAGGGCAATAGGCCTTAGATTTGAGACGCACGGCCGTGCGAAGGGTTCTGTTCCCAGATTTGAGACGCACGGCCGTGCGTCTCTACAAGCGGTGATTTTTATTACCTTGACAATTCCAATTCCGACGTTTATTTTTGCGCTGGATTTATAAATTTCCGACCAAACATATGAAGACTGAAAAAAAACAAGCGTATTTGTCGAATGAAGATGTTTCGATTCCGTTGTTCAAAAACAAGTGGATCGATCGTTTTACCCGTACGCACATTGCAGTTCCAGTGTCAATATTTTTTGTGTACTCAGCCTGTTTGCTGTACTACACCAATATAAAAACGGACTTGAGCTGGCCTATTGTAACGGGTTTGTTCTTTGCTGGTTTGTTGGTTTTCACCCACGTGGAATACCTGGTTCACCGCTATGTGTACCACATGGAAGGGGATACGCCTGCCAAAAAAGAGGCGCAATACAAAATGCACGGGGTACACCACGATTACCCAAAAGACAAACAACGTTTGGCGATGCCGCCGTTTTTGAGCATCACCATTGCCACCATTCTGTTGTTGATCTTTGAATTGATCCTGGACAAGTATTCCTTCTCCTTTTTGGCTGGATTCCTGGTGGGTTATGCCATGTATTTGTTGGTGCATTATTCGGTGCATATTTTCCGTATGCCCAATAATTTCCTGAAAGCCTTGTGGATCAATCACTCCATCCACCACTATAGCCCAGAGGATGCCATGTTCGGCGTTTCTTCCCCCTTGTGGGATTACGTGTTTGGCACTACGCCGAAGAAGAAGGGGATCAAGACGGCAGAGATTGTGGTGAATGATAATCTCTAATTGTTCTTTTTGAAATAGATCGTGCCTGCTAAAAGCGACATTTTTTAAGCACTAAGAAAAAAGAGAGGACACAAAGGACAGAGAGTTAGACGTTGACAACGCTTCGCTTTGTGTTCTTTGTGTCCTCTCTTTTTTTCTTTGTGTTAATTTTTTGTGTTCGTCTATGTCGTTTGTTAATCCTTGGTCTTGAGGTCGTCGGCGATGCGTTCCATCCGGGAAGCAACGCTGTTTTTGAAATCGGCCCAACCTTCTTCGATGTTTTCACCGACCCGTTTCAGGTCCTTATTCAATTCCTGGCGGTCTTGTTCCAGGGCGTTGCGGCGTTCAATCCACCGTACCTTTTCTTTTTCAGAGGCTTGTTCGATTTTTTTATCCAGCTCGGCGATGGCCTGGTCTAGTTCACGGCCTTGTTGGCGCATGTTTTCAGCCAATTCATCGCGCTCAGTGCGCATGGCCTCCCCAACATCTTCAGCGGCGTCTTTAATGTTTTCGCCAGCGCGGTCCATATCTTGCTGGGCTTCTTTAGCAGCTTGGTTATTTTGGCAAGAGGTTGTGCTTGAAAGCACCCACATGGTGCCAAAGGCTATCAACAGTGCAAATACGAAGTTTCTCTTTTTCATGGTAAATGATTTTACCTTCTCTGGTAAAAAAGTTGTACCACGAATTGATTGATGAAAAGAAGCGACAAAGTGGGGAATTGTGTGGAATTTCGGGGTATTTAGTCCATCGATCACCGTTTTAACCAAACAGTAAAAGTGGCACCCTTGCCCTCGATAGAGCGCACCTCGATGTTGCCGCCGTGCAATTGTACGATGCTCAAGGCACCAGCCAGGCCCAGCCCTACCCCATTGGCTTTGTTGGAGAAATAGGGTTCAAAAATGCGGTTTTGTACTTCCCGGGGAATGCCCGGGCCATTGTCCTGAATTACAATTCCAAATTGTTTGGGAAAATTGATGACACGAATGGTCAGTTCTCCCTGGCCTGCCTCCATGACTTCAACTCCATTGATGATGATATTGAGTAGGGCTATTTTCAATTTTTCAAGGTCAACCTGGATCGTTTCCTGCTCCAGTTGATAAGCTTTGACCAATTTGATGTTTTTTAAGGCGATGCGATCCGCGGCCATTTCCAGGGTTTGCTCCAGCACCTCATGTAAAGTAAGCGTTTGTACATTGAGCTGGCCAGGGTTGCTGGTCTCCAACAAGGCCGTGACCAGTTGGCCGATGCGTTTGCTGTTGCGCTCAATGATTTCCAGGTAATCCGCCAATTCTGGGTCTTTGTTTTCCAGCAACAATTGGCCTACCGCCAGGTCAATATTGGTCAAAGGATTGCGAATCTCGTGGCCAAGGGTGCGCATAAAACGCCCGGTTGCGGCCAGTTTTTCTACCCGCATTAAATCTTCGGCTGCTTTGGTGCGTTCGAGGGTATAACGGATGCTGCGCTCCAGTTTTTTGGCATCCAGCTCGTGTTTCTCCAGATAATCAGCTACCCCTGAACGAATGGCTTGCACGTCGACCTGGGTGTCTCCTTTTCCGGACAACAAAATAATGGGTACCCGTAAGTCCAGTTCCTTGGCCACCGCAAGCAGATCCAATCCCGTGCGAAAACCCAAGAGGTAATCAAAAAAACAAAGGTCGAAATGTTGGGTGGCAAACAGCTGCAAAGCCTGATCGTAGGTGGATGCCCAGGTAATAATAAAATTATGTCCGGTAATGCGTTTCAAATATTCAGTGGTAAGGAAAAAATCATCTTCGTCGTCATCTACAATGAGTACCTCCAGTGTTTGAGCCATGTTCAGCTTTTTTATTCAAAGGGTAAAACGATGGTAAATATTGCCCCTGCACCAGGTGCTCCAGTGGCTTTGATCGCACCACGGTGGTTGTCTACTACTTTTTTACAAATGGCCAGGCCGATGCCCGATCCCTGGAATTCCGAAACGCCGTGTAATCGTTGAAAGATATTGAAAATCCGTTCAGCATTTTCCTGATCAAACCCAATTCCATTGTCGGCAAATTCCAGCATACAATAATTCCCCTCTGCCCATAACTCAGATTCGGGTAGTTCAGCGGTAGTTGTGCGTCGGTACCGAATGTCAATCACCGTGGGGATATCCGGGCGTTTAAACTTGCAGGCATTGTCCAGCAGGTTTTGAAAAAGTTGTTGCATTTGGGAAGGCACCGCCCGGATCACGGGAAGCCCAAGTGGGATATTCACGGTAATTTCCGGTTGATCAAGCAGGTTGTTATCAGTCAAAACCTCTTGCAAAACTTGCCCTAAATCGCTTGGAACCATTCCCCCGTCGCTGCGGGTCGCCCGCGAAAAGGACAACAAATCATCCAGTAAGCGCTCCATCCGTTTGGTTGATTCGAGGATACGTTCCAGGTACAGTTGACCATCTCCAGTCAAGGCTTCAGCGTAACGGTCCGACAACAATTTGCCAAAAGATTGAATTTTGCGCAATGGGACGTGCAGGTCGTGCGAAGCAACATAGGCAAAATTTTCCAGCTCCTGGTTCGAGCGGTCGATGTGCTTGTTGAGTAGTTCGAGCTCGCGCTGTTTGCGGGTGAGGGTAGAGTTTTTCATGTTGTACTATTTGATGTTGTACAATTTCAGCTTGTTGTATAAGGTCTTTCGATCGACCCCCAACAATTGAGCTGCTTTGCTTTTATTGAAACGGGTTTGGTAAAGCACCTGCATGATCATTTGGTATTCGGCGCCCTGGGCGATGGATTTCAGGTCGGTATGCGCAGGAATCGGGGTTGCTTCAGGAAGGGGTAAAGCGCTCAAATACGGGCTTTCCACCGGAAGAGCCTCATCCGTTTGGTACCCAGCAGAATGTTCAGTCGACTGAAGACTTGTTTCTATTTTGTCCTCCATACCCAAACGCGCGTAATGGGTAATTTCAAAAGGCAGGCATTTGGATTCCAGCCAGGGGCCATCGCTCAACAAGGTTGCGCGTTTGATCACGTTTTTGAGTTCCCGGATGTTGCCATACCAGGGGTAGTTCAAAAAAAGTTGTTCCACTTCGGGGGTGAAACCACTGATGCTGCGCTGGAGTTCTGCGGAGGTTTGTTGCAAGAACTGTTGGGCAAACACAATGATGTCCTCCCGCCGTTCGCGCAAAGAGGGCATCTCGATGCTGAATTCGTTAAAGCGGTGGAAAAGATCTTCGCGGAATTTTCCTTTTTTACTTTCTTCCAACAAACGCTCGTTGCTGGCTACGATGATCCGAACATCCAGGCTAATTTCTTTGGTACCACCAATGCGTTTCAGCTTCCGTTCCTGGACTACCCGCAACAAGGAAACCTGCACATCGTAAGGCAAGTTGGCGACTTCGTCCAAAAACAAGGTACCTCCATTGGCCATTTCAAAATGCCCGATTTTGGTTTGTAGCGCTCCTGTAAAGGCCCCTTTTTCATGCCCGAACAATTCGCTATTGGCCAAATCTCTGGAAATAGCCCCACAGTCCATGGCCACAAAGGGCTGGTTTTTGCGTGGGCTGCGGTCGTGGATCATCCGAGCAGCCGATTCTTTGCCCGAGCCACTTTCGCCATAAATGATCACGCTGTAATTGGTCGGCGCAACCAGGTCAATTTGTTTGTAAAGGGCCTGCGCCATTGGGCTTTGCCCGATGATGTAGCCCTGCGGAGCCGGGCTACTGCTGGCGCGACTTTTGGCTGTTTTTACAGCTCCACTTTCTGCTGTAGCAGCATTGAATTCGGGCTGTGTCTGCGCTTTAGGCGAATCCAAGGCACGTTGAATGCTCAGCAGGATTTCATCCGGTACAATGGGTTTGGTGATGTAATCCAGGGCACCTAGTTTCATGACATTGACGGCAGTGCGAATGTCAGAATACCCCGTCATCACCAGGACTGGGAGATCGGGGTGATGTTCGCGAAAATGCACCAACAATTGGCTGCCCTCCATATCGCCCAAGCGAAAATCGGTAATCGCCAAGTCGAATGTCTGGTTTTTTGCCGCTGCCATTCCCGCTGCGCCGCTGTAGGCGGTGACTACTTCGTAGCCTTTGCGCGTCAGGAAGCGCTGCAAGAGCATACACAAATCCAAATCGTCGTCGATGGTCAATATTTTTGCACGGCTCATACTCTTTTGGTTAGTGCCCCTTACGCATTTTTGCAGCGGGTAAATGTAAAATTTCGCGGTACTTGGCCACAGTTCGCCGGGCTAGTACATAGCCTTTTGTGGCTAGTTTTGCTACAATCTCCTGGTCAGAAATGGGGTTACTTTTGTCCTCTTCGGCAACAATGGAGGAGAGGACGTCCATAATTTCTTTGTTGGTCACCATGTCTCCGTCGGCATTGGCGATCCCCTGGTTGAAGAGGGATTTGAGGTGAACCACGCCAAAATCAGTTTGGGCATATTTGGTACTGGTTACCCGGGAGATCGTGGATACATCAAAACCGGTTATGGCTGCGATGTCTTTTAAGCCCATTGGTCGCAACTGTTTGGCGTCTCCACTTTGGAAATATTCGGGCTGAAGTTGTACAATACCTTGCATGGAGAGGAGCATGGAGTTTTCCCGCATCTTAATCATTTCAATGAACCATACGGCTGCATCCATTTTTGATTTCAGGTAGCCGTGGCTATCTTTTTCAGCCCCCTGGCGCCTGGCCTTGCGCAATTGTTCCAGTTTGTCCATCATGGCACTGCTCAAGCGGAGCTCGGTACTGCCCTTCATCAAGGAGACGGTAAAAAGCCCTGCTTCATTTTGTTCGACCAAAAACTCGGGAATGATGTTCTGGTTTTTGTACAACTGTGGACTGTTGTCGCCGACGGGTTTGGGGTTTAATTTGGTGATCAGTTCAATGGCGTGTTGCAGTTCTTCACTGCTGATGCTTAATGTGTTTTTGATCCGATCGTAGTGGTGTGCACCCAAATTTTCCAGGTGGGCATTGACAATTTTCCAGGCGCTTTGGATGTAGGGGGTTTGGCTGGGTTTGTTTTCAATTTGTAGCAGGAGGCATTCACGCAGATCCCTAGCTCCTACCCCGATGGGTTCCAGTGATTGTAGGGTTTCTAATTGTTCCAGCAATTCATCTTCCGTAGCGTATAGCTGTTGGGAAAAAGCGAGATTGTCCAGAATGTCTTCCGGGGGAATGCGCAGGTAACCGTCGTCGTCCAGGTTATCGATCAGATAGTGGGCTAAAAGCAAGGCTCGTTCGGACAAAGAGAGCATGGTTAATTGCTGACGCAATGCCTCGCGAAAATCGTTTTGCTCCACCAAATTGCCCAAAAAGGGGAACTCTGTAGTCGATTTTTCTTCTGCTCTGGTTCGATAATCGGGAATAAAGTCTTCTTGTTGGTAACCGTCCAGGAATCCGCCGCGCTCTTCATCGATGTGGGTATCTGTTTCCACAGAGTGTCCGGTTTCCGCATTGAGTGTTGAATTTGTTGTATTGCTTTCCAACACTGGGTTGTCTTCAATTCGTCGTGAATTTTCTGATCCAATTCAAGGTCATTGAATTGGATGAAATTCAACAGCTGGATTTGCTGCGGCGACAGTTTGAGCAACTGCTTTTGGCTGAAGTGTTGGTTTTGACGTAGCATACTTCATCAAGTTAAAAAAGCATGCCAGGAGTCAGACACCCCTCAAGTTGGGGTTTTTTGGGGTAAAAATTCTACATTTCGGGGAATTTTAAAAAAAACGGGTATGGGCTGCCATGATTTCGTAGAAATGCTGGTTTGAGGAGGTTCGGATTGTATAAAAAAAAGTACCAAGAGCCTAGCCCCTGGCACTTAGCGTACTCAAAATGGTTAAGTGTCATCACTTCTCGAATAGACTTTATCAAGAAAAATGTGAATGCGCGTCATTGGTAGTGGAGCGGCCTTCTTTAACCACTTATTTTACGCTCTTTTTACCATCCTGGGAGATTTCTTCCAGGGTGTTTTCGGTTTTGGCTGCCAGGTTTGAGGTTTTGTTTTTGGTTTTTGTCCACCAGCTTTCTCCTGTTTTCAGGATGTGATTGATGAAGTCGTTCAGTTCATGGGCAGCAATTCCCGCACTTGATTCTACCTTACCTTTGGTTTTGTACCAGCTTTTTTTGCCTTCTTCGGCCAGCTCTTCCAGGTAATCTACCGATTGTTGTTTTGCTTTCCCGATCTTTTTACGGGTTTCTTCGCCTGAAGCTGGCGCAAGAAGGATTCCCAAAACCGCACCAGTTGCAGCACCAGTGATAAAGGACATTAACAGATTTTTGTTGGACATGACATGGAGATTTTGTGTGAACAATAAGGGCAAGGTTTGTGCAAAGTCATTAAATTGACCAGCTCTTTTGGCTTGCTTACGATCAATCTACCAAGAATACCATGCCAGGTATAAAGTGTGGCAAAGCTTGGGCGTTGTGTAGAAAACTGTAGAAAATCAACCTCATGGGGAAGAATAGCCCCAAAAATTGGCTTGATTCTGGCTCCGTTGTTGTATTTTCATCAAATCAACGCTGGAATGACTTTTGCTACCAGAAGGTGATTAGACTGCCAGAACACACAAGGTCTATTAGATACGAATACCCATGGAAGACCAGAGAAGTTTACTCATTGTTGATGACGAAGAAGATGTATGTCTACTTTTGAAACGCAGTTTTCAGCGGGAATTTAAAACGGTGGAAACAGCCCATTTACTCCAGGAAGCCTTACAGGTGGCCGAACGCCTGCGACCAGATATCCTATTGCTGGACAACAATCTACCAGATGGCCTTGGGCTGGATTTTGTCAAAAAATTCAAATCCATCAATCCGGAGATGTACATCATTTTGTTCAGTGCCATGGATTTGCAGCGGGAGGCGATTGTGGCAGGAGCGGATATTTTTCTGGGGAAGCCTTTGAATTTGGGGGTGATGCGGGAGGTGATGCGGAGGTAGAGGCGATAGCATATTTCATTGCAAAAAATACGCCAAAGTGAACATCCCGCTAACCTTCAATTTCCCCCGATTAACTCCGGATACCTCCTCCTAACCATTGCCTTTTCTTCCGCATTCAATTCATTGATATTAATCGGCTTATCCT
>JAAFHQ010000219.1 GCA_013298445.1 Chitinophagales bacterium
TCGGCATCTGCTGGAGGTCTTGAACAAACTGGTGGAGCGGGGCAATACTGTACTGGTCATAGAGCACAACATGGATGTGATCAAAGTAGCCGATTACATCATCGATATGGGGCTGGAGGGTGGCCAGCGTGGTGGCGAGGTAATTTGTACGGGTACGCCGGAGCAAATTGCGAAGCATAAGCAAAGCCATACGGCGCGATTTTTGAAGTTGGAGTTGAAATGAGTTGTGGTTCATTAAACCTTTCTGCTTTGATTTAGTCCAAACACCATTGCAAAAATCACCCCTAAGTTCTAAAACCGGGAGCCGATTCTCTTGCAAATTTGTGGCATTGACAACTGTTAAACTTCAAAATCCTACAACAATGAAGAAAATACTCGTTCTTTTCGCCTGCTTGTTTGCGTTGACTTTTGCTACCCAGGCACAAAATGTGCTGGACAAAGCTGAAAACAAGGTTGACCGTGCAGAAAACCGTGCTGACCGTGCGGAGAACAAACGTGACCGTGCCGAAAACCGCAGAGACCGTGCGGAAGATGTACGCGATGCCCAGCACAATGGTGGCATCAAAGACAAAATGGAAGATGTAAGAGATCGGAGAGAAGACGTTCGTGACCGTGCTGAAAACCGCAGAGACCGCAGCGAAAACAAGCGGGATCGCGCTGAAAATCGCCGGGATCGCAGGCATTAATATTTGTTAAGAAAAATTGAGGGGCGATAAAAAATAAGTGTTCTTTTTTGCCCCACTGCTTATACGTTGCACTTTGCCCTGCTTGTGGGGCAAAGTGCAACTCATTTATGGGCTGTCCCTTTCCGCTGTTTGAGCAGAAGTATTATTTAAACACAGGCTATTTTTCCTACCCGCGTAGCATGTCGGCCCCCTTCAAATTCCGCATGTAAAAAGGCATTGATTATCGCTTCGGCCTGATTTGGCGTGATAAAACGCACCGGAAGGCATACAATGTTGGCATCATTGTGCTGGCGCGCCAGTGCGGCAATTTCTTCCATCCAACAGAGGGCTGCTCGTATCCCTTGGTGTTTGTTCGCAGTGATGGCTACCCCATTTCCACTGCCACAAAGCAAGACGCCCAAGTCGGCTTTGCCATTTTCCACATCATTGGCTACAGGGTGTACAAAATCAGGATAATCAACCGAATCCAGCGAATTGGTTCCATGGTCAATGACCTTGATGTCCTTGGCAATCAGCAGCTTTTTGATCAGGTCTTTAAAGGGAAATCCGGCGTGATCACAACCGATGGCAATGGTTTTTGTGTTCATGTTGTATTGTCTTTACCGGCAAAGGTAAAACGAAAGCCATTTTTTCAGCTATCTTCGCCGCCAAATTTGTCAACATGTCGGCCATCAAAATCAAGGCGGGATCGATCACCAACCTCACCGATGCACGTTATTTTTCAGCCTGGGAAGTGGAATGGTTGGGCTTTAACCTGAGTCAAGGTGAAGAAAATGCCATTAGCCCCTTACAAGTGGCTGCCATGCGGGAATGGGTGGAAGGACCAAAAATTGTAGGAGAATTCAGCCTGAGCAGCAAGGAGGATATTTTGCACCAGGTGGCGGAATTGCAACTGGACGCAGTACAGGTAGGCATGTTTACCGACCTGACCACCGTGATGGATTTGTCCAATGAGCTGCCGGTGATTAAAGAAATTGTGGTCGAAAAATCGAGCAGTGCCGGAGACATCGAGTTCATGTTGAGCCATTTTTCGCCGCATGCCAGCTGTTTTTTGCTCAATTTTGACAAAGGTGGTTTTACTTGGGCTGAGGTCCAAAAAGGGGAAATGTTGAGTCCGGAAATCTTGCGCGATTTTTGCCAGCGTTATCCAATCTTGCTGGGGATTGGCGTTCAGGCCAGCGAAGTCAAAGATATGTTGGGCTACTTGCAACCCGTCGGACTTAACTTACTGGGCGGAGAAGAAGAAAAAACTGGGATAAAGTCTTATGATGATGTAGATGATATTTTTGAACAACTGTCTCTGGGATCATAAAAACTAGTAGTTGTAGTCAATTACGCCCACTGGGTTGATGGCTTCATCTATCACCAAGTCCATAACTTCATCTTCGCTGTAGCCAGAATTACCTACCTCTGGGCTGAAATTTGTAGAAGCAGCATCTGTCCCCGCATTTTCAGCAATAGCGGCCAAAATCAATAGAAACAATGCAGCGGCTTGCTCATCGGTGATTTCACCCAATTCCTGTTTTTTAGCCAATTTTTGCTTGATGGCTGCCATTTGAGCGTCTTCAGGGCTGAGCTGGGTGCTGTTTTCCGTGTTGGTAGAATAAGTGCCAGACAAATCACAACTGTTGAAAAAACAAAGGGCGAAGAAGGCGGCGAAGATGATCAAGTTTTTCATGGCTTTGGTTTTTAAGTGGATCAAGATGCGTTTGATGATACAAAGTAAGGCCATCCTGAACTGCCAAAAACCATCCCTTCGAGGGGTTTGTAAAATATCCTCATTTATGGGGAGAAGAACGCTGAGTGTTCAACTTTTCTACAGTTATGAGGGTTTTATTAGATCATCTTCCTGATTTTTTAGAACACCACCATCATGAAATACAAACTACTAGGTCGCAGTGGCCTGCGCGTTTCTGAACTTTGCCTCGGCACTATGGGCTTTGGCCAGGAGTGGAAATGGGGCGCTGATTACGACAGCTCCAAACAAATCTTTGATACCTACGCCAACGCGGGCGGCAATTTTGTAGATACGGCCAATCGCTATACCGAAGGCACCTCCGAAAAATGGCTTGGTGAGTTCATCGCCGACAACCGCGACCGCTTTGTGGTGGCAACCAAATACTCTTTGCGCGACGGCACCGGCGATCCCAATTTCGCGGGCAACTCCCGCAAGAACATGATGCGCTCCGTAGAAGGAAGCCTCAAACGTTTGAATACCGATTTCATCGACCTGCTCTGGGTACACGCATGGGACGGACTGACCCCCGTTGAGGAAGTTATGCGGGGCCTGGACGACCTCGTGGCACAGGGCAAAGTGCACTACATCGGCATTTCTGACACACCCGCCTGGATTGTATCCCAAGCCAATACGCTGGCCGAATGGCGGGGTTGGTCCAAATTTGTAGCCTTGCAGGTGGAGTACAGCTTGCTGCAACGCACTCCCGAGCGCGACTTATTACCCATGGCCAATGCTTTTGGGATGGCCGTCACGCCTTGGGCACCTTTGGCGGGTGGTGCATTGACCGGAAAATACTTGCGGGGTGAACAAGGCCGATTGCCAGAAGCGAGTGCACGCCGGGCTGATTATGCCAATCGCATCGCTCAGGAAGTGGTAGATGCTGCTGAAAAGTTAGGTGCATCGCCAGCTCAAGTCGCCATTCGTTGGACCATGGAGCAGGGAAAAACGGTGATTCCTATTGTGGGGGCCACCAAACCAGCCCAACTGGAAGATTGTCTCGGGGCAGCAAACCTGGAATTGACCGACGAGATCATGGCTCATTTGAATGAATTGAGCCGCATCGAGTTGGGATTCCCACATGATTTTTTAAGACAACCCGGAGTGATTGACGTATTGTATGGCGGAGCAGAAACATACGGGAAGATACAAGCGTAGACATTCGTCATCCCGAATTTTTACAAGGATTCCAAAGCGACATAATTTTCACAAAGAAATCACCAAGAAACACAAAGGACACAAAGTTAGACGTTGACGACGCTTCGCTTTGTGTCCTTTGTGTCCTCTTTTTTACCTTTGTGATAAAAAAATGTCGCTTTTGTGGTGTTTTAAAAAATTTGGGATGATTCAATTTTTACCAAACCACTTCCGATCCCTCATCCGCTTTTTTAAATCCTGAGCAAACTGATGCTCATCCAGCACCCCGATCAGGCGATTCCAGGGATTGTAAACGGGCATTGCGCCAGCATCTGAAGCTTGCAGAATACCAAAGGCACCACGCAAATTTTCCGCACTGACCAAAGGATAAATATCCGACAACATGTATTTGCTTACTGTCGCCTGCAGATCTTTCTTTTTACGGGCATCCAACAATTTGAACTCTGGCAATACGCCCATCAGGTTTTGCCATTGGTCAAAGACCAAAAAATTTCTTTCCAGACCAAGGGCATAAACCTTCAAAACCTCCTGTATGCTGTCGTCGAGGTAAATTCGGGAAAAGTTGCCCCGCATCAGTTCATTCACTTTGATTTTACTGACCATATCCTCCATTCGCACAGAACGGTATTCGTTTTCGGCAGTAAACAAGATAAACAAACCAATCAGGACATACATGGGGTTGATTGGCCCTACTGCCCAGATGCCTTGAATGCCCCAGGTGATCATCCCGAGTGCCATTAACTGACCAATCCGCGCCGCAATCAGGGTGGCATTCAAGCGCCCCAATCCGATAGAGAGTAAAGCCCGCAGAATTCTCCCTCCGTCCATCGGGAAAGCCGGGATAAGGTTGAATGTGGCCAAAATGACATTCAGCCAGGCCATAAAAAAGATAAAACGATCCAGATTGGTATAGGTGTCGAGGAAAAAATTGCCTTTGGCAAAAACGACACCGTTCATGATTTCCCAGCGCTGATCGGGGGTAAACCTGAACAAATAAAGGCTAAAAAGTATAGCGAGGGCAACATTGACCAATGGCCCGGCAATTGCCACCCAAAACTCATGTGCGGGTTTTTCGGGCAAATGATCCAAACGGGCAACCCCACCAATGGGCAATAAAATGATGTCCCGCGTGTTGACCCCATACAGCCGGGCGGTAAGTGCGTGCCCAAACTCGTGTAAAACCACCAGAAAAAACAACACCAGCACAAAAATCCCCGACCATAGCATGGCCATTTTGTCCCAGTCGGTATCAAATCCAGCGTAGAGAACATAACCCAATACCAGCACAAAAAAACTCCAATGTACCCGCACTGGTATATTGAAAAAGCGGGCAACCCGAAACGCTCCAGTCATAGTTTAATCGATTGGTTTAGCCGCCGGAGTCTCCACCTTCGGTTTTGCAACTGCAGACTCTTGTTGAACTGTCCAGCCCGCACTTTCGCCAATGAACTTGATCAAGTCAATGATTTCAATGCCTTGCTCACGGGCCTGCTTAATCAAATCGCTTTCCTTGGCTTTTTGTTCAATCAGGTCGCGGGCTTTTTTATTGAGTTTGTTGTAGTCTTCGGGGGTGAAGGTGTTGAAGGAGCCCTCCGAGATATCGTAATAATCAATGCTGTGATCGATGGAAATGATTTCCGGTTCTTTGGGAATGTTGCGGATCGTGATGGTTTTGGTGGCGGTATCCGCCTTGATGTCCAGGCCCTCCAGGTTGTAGCCCACTGATACCCGAGCCTTAACCCGAAGTAGTGCTTTTTTCCGAAAGATCCACCAATCGTAGCGCCAGTAGTCCTTGTGGCTGTACAATTCGGTGAAATAGCCTTCTACCGTGACCAGTTTGGCTACGGTTTGCATTTTTTCCAAGAGTACCGAAGCTTCCGCTTGGGTGACTACGTGTTCTTTGGGTTTAAAAACAGCCCTCGCAATCCAAAACCCGGCGGCAAAAACCACAATTAGCCCCAAAACAAGCAACAAGCGACGCAGCATAGTTATTTTTTTTGTTCCAAAGATAAACAAGGGGCGATAAAAAATAAGGTTCATTTTGCCCCACTACACCAATGCTCAGGAACGAAAACAAAAACGGCTTTTATTTCTCTTCATCTTCGGGGCTGATTTCTTCACCCTCGTTTTTATCCTTCACTTTGGAACTGACCGGATAACGAACGCCCCTGTAACTTTTCAGGATCACTTTCACCGACCCGATTGAAATAGGCGACTCGATCATCAGGGGCAAACGGTTTTTATCGTCAGTTGCCCAGATGGTCAGGTTGGAACTTTCTTTAAAAATGTAACCTTTGATCACCTCCGGGTTGATGGCTACGGTATTGAAATGCCCCAGTCCCCGAATTTTTTTATTGGCAAACTTACCTTTATAATTCACCTTCAAGGGCCAGGTTTTTTTATCGATAAAAATTTTGATGGGGAAGTCTTGCCCTGGCTTCATTTGTTCATAATTGAGGTTGCGGGCGCAATACACCATGGACAAAATGTCGTGGATACAAGAATCGGTGTCGTATTCGGTGACTTGGGCAACATCCTTGGTTTTGCCGCGCAGGGATTTCACCTTGCCATTTTCCCGATCAAAAGACAAACGATCGTACAAGGTGTATTTGCCCTCGTTTACTTCACGTACCGAAGTGATGGGTAGGAGGGTCTTTTTGTCTACATACGCATCATACTTGTCGCGTACCTTAAAAAAAGCATCGTAGCCTTTGTACGTCCCGCCATGTGCCGAAAAATGGTAGCGGTCACCCATGTCTTCCACCTTAAAGGTCACCTCTCCAGCCGACATCCAGATGAAATTCCAGTTGTAAAAAACCTTGTAGACCATTTCTTCCCCATGTTTGAACACTTGATTGTCCATGTCACATTGGTCCCCTGCGTACATGGGAATGTGATTGGGCACACTTTCGGCCTGTGGGCTGCGGAAGGCACTCAAGCCCAACAAGAGGGGAACGGCAGCAATTTTCATCATCCTGGAGAAAAACATAGACGTATCGTTTTGATTTCAGGAAAAAATGGAATCAGGGGACTTTTAAAACTGTTCCATCATTTAAACAGCAAAAACCGGATTCAAGGTTCGATTTTCACCATTTTTTGACGATGTAAAATAAACCAAGTAACGCCGGGAAGGCTAAATTTAGTACGAACAAGGTATAAGAGGCCGCCAGAATGCTCAGAGCATTAGCTCCCCAAATGCCCCAGATCAAGAGGGCAATTTCACCCCTGGCCAACAAAGCCAACACCGGCGGCAATGGAATAGCGGTTTGTAGCAAATAAATGCTGCCAACCCCCGCCAACGCCGCATCCAGTGGCAAGTCAATGCCATAAAAACGCAAAATGGCGTAATACTGAACGCTGTACAAGCCATAGCGCAGCCAGGCAAACCCAAAACCAGCCGCAAAGATGCGCCAGTTGTAGCGCTCGGTGATGTCCAGGCCCTGTTGCAGGGGCATTTGTAAAAATTTGAAAAAGCCCTGCCAGGCCCCGCCCCTGATCCGGTCCGCATAATGATGCAACAACCAGGGGATCACCACTACGCCCAGTAAGAGCAGTCCTACAAATAGTACGATGATGAGGCTTAAAAAAAGCCCAGGTTGCTCAATGGGTGAACTTTTGGCATAATACCCCAGCCACAATAAGGACGGAAAACCCATTCCCAACAACACCAAAAACTGGCAATAATTACTGGCTATAGTGGCCAGCATGATTTGGGTTTTTTGCCCCTTGGGAGCCAGCAGCCAGCGCCCCAGGTAGTCTCCACTGCGGTTGGGCAGAAGCATGGATGCGGCCACTCCGGCTAAAACGGCATGCCAACTTTGTTTGAAAGGCATGCCACTCCAGGGTTGGGTGAAGGCCCGCCACTTACAAGTTTCCAGCAGCCAGTTAAAGGGCATTAAAAAGCAACACAAAAGCAGGTAAACCAGGGCGCTCCCGGATAAACTTTTCCGAAAAAGCCCCCAAAGTTCGTCAAAATTGTTGCGGCGGAAAAGTTCAGTGTACAAACCCCAGATGATGGCTAAGGCCAGTAGGTAACGAAACAAAACCCAGAGTAGTGGAGTATTTCGACTGCTTTTGAACAAAACAAAGAGTTTTAATTAATTTGCATTAGCGTAAAAATAGTTCTACTTTGCAGCAAAATCAGCAAGGGTGGCAGAAAAATTGGAAACTTACCGCATTTTGGGCGTCGATCCAGGCACGAATATCTTAGGTTACGCCATTCTGGAAGTCAAGGGAGATGTGCTGCTTCCGGTGGACATTGGAGTGGTTTACCTCAAACAGTTTGAAGACCATCCCCAAAAACTACAGCGCATTTTTGAACGCATCACCAGCATCATTTCTCAATACGGCCCCCGCTACCTTGCCATTGAAGCGCCTTTTTTTGGCAAAAACCCCCAGTCCATGCTCAAATTAGGCCGTGCGCAAGGGGTGGCTATGGCCGCTGCCATCACCAAAGGTTTGGAAATTACAGAATACTCTCCTAAAAAAATCAAACAATCCGTTACAGGAAATGGCAACGCCGCCAAAGAGCAGGTAGCCGCCATGTTGCAAAACACCCTGAAAGTAAATCTCGACGGGCAATATCTGGATGCGACGGATGCGCTCGCTGCAGCAGTTTGCCATTATTATCAGTCGCGCTCGCCGCTTGGTGGTGTCGGGAAAAAATACAACGATTGGGGATCTTTTTTGAAGGAAAATCCAGAAAGGGGGAAAGGGAAATAAGGCTAAGCCGACACTACCGGACATTTTTGTTTTTCAGACGCGGAGGACTTGAATAGCCCCTGGCTTTAGCCTGGGGACTATGGCAATCGCTCTCTTAAGGGCTTTAGCCCAAAATTTTGGCTTTATTGATATTGGGCTAAAGCCCGAATTTGATGGCATTCCTCTAACCCCAGGCTAAAGCCAGGGGCTATTCAATCATTATTCAGGCTAATGAAGTTTTTTTTAAAAAACGTTCTTTGACATATTGGAACTAGCATCAGCGAAAGGGCGATAAAAAGGAGACTGTAAAGCCCTTAGGCCCACATATTGAAGCAAAGGCTGGTTTTGATGACC
>JAAFHQ010000220.1 GCA_013298445.1 Chitinophagales bacterium
CCTCAACCGTATCATTCTCAGACTGATCAGAAGTATTGGCTTCTTTTTTGGCTGTAGCCGGTACAAAAGAGTCATCTTCATCGTCGTCTGGGCGGTACAATTCGTTTTGAAACTGTTCCCGGCTGGTGATGCTGGCGGGGATATCAAGATCTTCTCCAGGCTCGAAAGCAGGGCGCTCCGAACCTTCAGCAAGGGCCTGGGTATCCAGAATTTTGTAGACGAGTTCTTTTTTGTTGAGTTTTCGGTAGCCCTGGATGCCCAATCGTTCGGCGAGCTCTCTCAGTTCTGGCACCAGCATGTCGTTCAATTGCAAAATATCGAACATAATTGTAAAGGCTTCTTTTTGAACTTGAAGCGGTAGCCTAAGCTTGCTTCGGGACTTGGTAAATGAATGTTATTTGAAAAGTAAAACAATCGTGGCAGATGTGGGTGGAGATAGCTGAATCAAATTTAATTTTTGATGCGTACTCGCTGTAAGACACCGAATCGAATCTTGTTATAGCAAAACCAACAGTTGTTCTCCTCTCAAAACCCTTAAATGCGATGCTTTATTGTACGTTTAAGGAGGAATAAAAGAGGATTGTGCAGCTCTTTGCGAAGTAGGATACCACCTTGCTTATGTGCTATAGAAAGAAAGAGGTGTGCTGTAATGCCACAAAAATACATTTATTTTTAATTCCAAGCACTATCTTTGTAAAAAAAGTAGCCATTAAAGTTTTTAACTAAACTTTGATTTTACCGATTACATCACGCCACTATGTTACAAGTCAATTTTATCCGGGCCAATAAAGAGCGCGTCTTGGCCGGATTAAAGAAAAGAAACGCCAAGGATGATCTGTTCCAAACGCTTGAATCGATCCTCAAACTCGACGATGACCGCAAACGATTAAAGACCGAATCGGACGAAGCCAATGCGGAGCGCAACCGCTTTTCTGCAGAAATCGGTGCTTTGATGAAACAAGGTAAAAAAGAGGAGGCCGAGCAATCCCGCAGCCAGGTAGCCAGTTTGAAAGAGCGCATTGCCACGATTGAAGAAGAGTTAAAGTCCACGGAAGAGCAACTCACCGAACAACTTTACCTCATTCCGAATATTCCTCATGAGTCAGTTCCTGTAGGTATCACCCCGGAGGACAATGAAATTTACCGGCCAGGGCCCGATACATTGCCCGAGCTGGGCGACGCTGCCCTGCCCCACTGGGAAATTGCAGCCAAGTATAAGGTGTTCGACTTGGAATTGGGGGTAAAACTGACCGGAGCAGGTTTTCCAGTTTATCGCGGCAAAGGCGCCAAATTGGAACGCGCCCTGATCAACTTTTTCCTCGATGAAGCTGCAGCAGCTGGGTATGAGGAAATCATCCCCCCGCTGATGGTGAACGAAGATACCGCTCGCGGTACAGGTCAGCTGCCCGACAAGGAGTCTCAAATGTACTATGTTGGGTTGGACAACCTCTACCTGATTCCTACGGCTGAGGTGCCTGTTACCAATATTTACCGCGATCAAATTATCGATGTCAGCGAATTGCCCATCAAGATGACGGCTTACACCCCTTGTTTCCGCCGGGAAGCGGGTTCGTATGGCGCGCATGTGCGGGGCTTGAACCGGGTGCACCAGTTTGACAAAATTGAAATTGTGCAAATTGCACATCCCGATAAGTCCTACGAGATTCTGATGCAAATGTTGGAGCACGTTGCTGCTTTGTTGAACAAGCTGGGTTTGCCCTTCCGCATCCTTCGCCTTTGTGGTGGCGATATGGGCTTTACTTCTGCGCTTACATTTGACTTCGAAGTGTGGAGCGCTGCGCAAAAACGTTGGTTGGAAGTTAGCTCGGTGTCAAATTTTGAAACCTACCAGTCTAACCGTATGAAAATGCGTTTCCGCGACGGAAAGGACATCCAGCTCGTACACACCCTCAATGGTAGTGCTCTGGCCCTGGCGCGCATTGTTGCTTCAATTTTAGAGAACAACCAGAGCCCGGAAGGTGTTATTATACCTGAAGTATTGCGCAGGTACACTGGCTTTGATTTATTGAATTAAAGCAAGTGACCTAAAGCATTACTGCCAAGTCTAAACAATAAAAAACGAAAGATGAATGCAGACTATATGGTCTTTATGCTGATTGGTGGAGTCTTTTCTGTGATTGGCTTCATCGTTAGTGCTCGTTTAAAATCAAAATTCAATCACTACAGCCAGATTCGGATTCGTTCTGGCCTCACGGGGAAAGAAATTGCTGAAGCGATGTTGCGCCATTACGGCATCAACGACGTACAAGTGATTCCTACCCAAGGTATGTTGACCGACCACTACAATCCAGCCACTAAAACGGTGGCGCTGAGTGAGGCGGTGTATGCCACCAATAGCATCGCGGCGGCTGCCGTTGCGGCGCACGAATGTGGGCACGCCGTTCAACACGCTACAGCTTACAGCATGTTGCGCCTGCGCTCAACCTTGGTTCCCATCGTCAATTTTTCAGCGATGACCCAGCAATGGTTGTTGATTGGGTCGTTTATGCTGATCAATACCGTACCACAACTTTTGCTGATCACCGCAGTTGTTTTTGGGGTCACCGCTTTGTTCAGTTTCATTACCCTACCTGTAGAGTTCGACGCCAGCCGTAGGGCCTTGGTGTGGCTTAATGAATCGGGGATGACCCGTGGTGAAGAGTACAATGGTGCCAAAGATGCCTTGTGGTGGGCGGCCATGACTTATGTAGTAGCTGCAATTTCGGCACTGGTGATGGTGGTGTATTTGTTGCTGCGGTACGTAGGGGCGTCTAGGAATTAAACAAATAGCATTTCAACGTTTATAGAAGCCAGAAGAGGAATGAACTTTCATTTCTTTTTCTGGCTTTACTTTTTCCCAAATTTTCCCGATTTTTGCACTCGCAATAAAAATACTCGTATGACGCAGGAGGAAATAGACCTAATTATGGAGGATGCAGAGGAGCAAATGGACAAAGCTCTGGACCACCTCAGAATCGAATTGTCAAAGATCACTACCGGCAAAGCCAATCCAGCGATGCTCACCGGTTTAATGGTCAACTATTACGGCACACCCACCCCAATGAATCAGGTAGCCAACGTGGCTACTTCCGATTCCCGTACCATTGTGATCCAGCCCTGGGAAAAATCCATGCTGGCCCACATTGAAAAATCTATTTTTGAAGCCAATTTGGGCGTAACTCCGATGAACGATGGGGTGGTGGTACGTCTGTCTATTCCACCATTGACCGAAGAGCGCCGCCGCGACTTGGTCAAACGTTGTGCCAACTTGGGTGAAGAATCCAAGGTGGGCATCCGTGGTGGCCGCCGCGACGCGATCGAGGAAATCAAAAAGGCGGTGAAAAATGGCTTTTCAGAAGACATCGGTAAGAAATTGGAAGATGATGTAGACAATCTTTCCAAAAAATTCATTGCCAGTGTAGATGAATTGGTCAAGCACAAGGAAAAGGACATTATGACAATATAGTTGAGGAGTTTAGAAGTTGAGAAGTTGAGGCTACCGCGAATGACATGCGCCTCAACTTCTCAACTTGCATTAAACTTCTCAACTTTTTTATTTGGTGGTTTCCAAAGATACCCTTACATTTGCCCCACTTTTTAAAAGAGCCTGTGCGCCATAAAAGCAATATACAATGAAAAGGACTTATCAACCATCCCGTCGCAAACGTGCCAACAAGCACGGCTTCCGCACTCGTATGAGTTCGAAGAACGGCCGTAGGGTATTGGCTGCACGCCGTGCCAAGGGTCGTCACAAGCTGACGGTTTCTGACGAAAAGCGTCTGAAGTAGTTATAAATGATGAGTGATAAGTGAAGAATGATGAATGGCTACCGCAGTATTTTTGACTATGGTATAGTCTAAGTTCCAGCGGTAGCCATTTATCACTCATCACTCATCATTAATAACTATTTTATTGAATTTTATCTCCCCTCAGCAAGCGATACCGCTTTCTCGCCTCCACCGCAAAGGTGCTTCCAGAATAATCAATGAACAGTTGCTCGTACAAAATGGACGCTCGGTCTTTGTTGTTCAGTTGATTTGCATTTTCATACAATTCCGCTAAGGCGAACAAGGAATTATCTGCCCGGATTTCATCGGGGTAATTCTGGATGATCAGTTCATACATTTTTCCAGCCTGCACGTAATCCCGTTTTTTGGTGAATACTTTGGCTTTAAGGTACCATACATCGTCTTCCAAAGAATGGTTGGGATGTTCTTTAAGCAGTGAATCCAGTTTGCCAAATGCCTCTGTGAAACGGTTTTGGAAAATCAACATGTCCGCTTCGGCATAAAACTGTAAGGCTTTGGCCGTGGTATCCAGGTTCAGGTTGTCTGCGATGAAGACCGACATATCCAGCGCATCGTTGGCAATGAGTTTGGCAGTAGATGCTTTCAGGATTTCAAACTGAGCCTGTGCCCATTCAAAATCACCGGAGTAATACGCCAGTCGGGCATTGCGGAAACGGGCTTCGTGGCCCAAAACGTCATCTTTATAGGCTTTGTCCACTTGGGAATACAATAAGGTAGATTCCCAAACTTCCGTTTTCATCAAGTAATAATCGCCCAAATTGAGTTTGGCCTGGCCCAACATCCCCGCAGAAATTCCCGGTAGGGTAATCAGCTCCGCTAAAAGGGTGATGGATTTATCCAGGTTATTCAGGTAAAGCGCTTCCAGGTCAGCTAATTCTGTGATCAGCGCAGCAGTACCTCTGGACTTACCATAATCACTGATAAAAGTTTCGTATTGTTTTTCCAGCTCCAGCAATTCTTCCCGACTGTAATTGTAGCCTTCCACCAGTTTGTTGCGGCGGCAACGCAGGAATTCCTGTTTGGAATCCACAAAAAACGGGGTTCCCGCTCCCTTGTCAATCACATATTGGTAGGCTTCAATAGCTACATCGTAGTCTTTGTCATTGGCTGCAATTTGGGCCAATTGATATACCCGTAAGCCGTCCCCTTTTTGCTGTTTGTCCAGGGCACGCACCTGACGAAGCGCATTTTTATAGTCCTTTTTTTGCAAAAAGGCCCAGGCCAACATATCGATGTACTGCACCGAGCCTGCGTTGCTGGCGTTTTGAATGCGGTCGTAGAGTTGTTGCTGCAACACATTCATGTCATCCGGGGAGAGATAACGTTGGAAGATGCTCTTGATGTTGTCCACCCGCTCTGGGAATGCATCCAGACTATTGAGGTATTGCTCAATCATTTTACCCACATCTCCTTTGCGGCGATACAGGTCGGCCAGGTTGTAGGAAAAAAATTGCCGGTCATTGAGCATCGTAGCCCCCTTTTCGTAGGTTTCTACAGCCAGGTCGTATTTATTGGCCGAACTAAAGGCATTGGCTAATTTGCTCACCGCATAACGGTCTTTAGGCAACTGGTCAATGGCTTTGCGGTATTGTTTTTTGGCTTCTTCTTCTTTGCCTTGTTGTTCGTACATCCGCCCGTAGTTGACGTATAAGCGGCTGTCGTTGGGGCGTTTGCGAATTTGTTTGAGCAAGCCACGTTCGAGTTCTTCGTAGCGTTGCAATTCCATCAAACATTCGACGTAGCGGTCAAAATAATACTCATTGTCATTGTCCTGGGCGTACAATTTTTCAAAAAGAATCACCGCTTTTTCAAATTCTCCATCTGCCAGGTATTGCTGCGCCAATTTAGCATCCTGGGCAAAGGACCATACTGCACTTAGCAGCAGTGCTGCTACAAATAAGCACATTCTTCTCATGGGTACCGCTTAAAATTGGTTGAGTAAAGCACTAAAGATAAACGTTTGACTGATTAAAAACAGTAGCTAATGTCGTTGTGTTGAAAAGCGACCAAATTATTTCCGCATAAAGGGAAAATATGGAGAAAAACAGGGGAAAACAAAGACCCCGATCAAACACCCAACTAAATTGGCCAACATATCAAACACATCCAATTGCCTGCCATAAAAAAAGGCTTGTTGCAAAAATTCAATGGTGATGCCATAAATTGTACCCAAAATGACCGGAACATAAGCTTGTTTGAACCCATATTGTAACAAGAAACTTAACAGAGCATAAGCTCCGGCATGGGCAAATTTATCAGGTTGAAGCAACCATGAGGGCTTAGAAATTCCTATTTGGGGATGAGCAGAAAGGAATAGGATAATCAGCGCCCAAAAAAGCGCAGGAAGCAAACATTTAAGCATTTATCGTGATTTTTTTCTCTTCAAAGTAGTACTTATCTACAGCTTGAAGATCACAAAAACTTTTTTTTTTGGCTGAAAAATTTCAGGAACCGAAACTTTTTTTACATTTGATTAACAAAAAAAGATGCCACGCAAAGTGTGCGTGGCATGCCAATACGGATTAGTATGAAAAAACTTTCTTAAATTCTTGTTTGTAATGTCCAAGAATGGGTTGTTGAGATTGCTCTTGACAATCCATTCTTTTTTTTTGCTGACTCGAACACACACTACAGCGCAGTGTTTACTGTGGTAAACGTTTGGAAATTATTTGGTCGGTTTTAAAGTTTACCTTTACCAATAACGTCCAAGTTAGAATACTTTGGAACGTTCAGTTCTTTTGGTGTAGATAAACTCTCAGGCAAGTCAGCCGGATGATTGTATTGTTAAAGACGACAAAGCAACATAAAAGTTGCATGCAAGTTGAATTTTTTTTTCCTTCGAAACCGCAATTATCGACAAAATGCAGAATTGTTGCTATAAACGCTAAAAGCAGGTAGGGAAAATCCGGATTTGTCGTTGATTAACACCTGTACTTTTTAATAAAGTCTTAACTTTATCGCCAGTCTACATTGATTTAGAAAACATCCGGCATATGATGCAAAGATTACTCCTGTGTTGTTTATTGTTTTTCGGTTTCGTGGCGTTTTCTTCCGCCCAAACTTCCTTAAATGGTAAGGTTTTAGATAAAGAAAACAAAGAACCGATCAGCTTTGGCTCGGTTGCACTGTATAAAAACGGGGTGCAGCTCACCGGAACAGATACCGATGACAAAGGGAACTTCAATTTTCCCGATATTGATCCTGGCACTTATGATGTGGAGGTCTCCTATCTAGGTTACAAACAAAGCCGGGTGGCCAATATTAAGGTATTGGCCGGTAAAGCCAATAAGGTAGAAATTGAACTGGAATCCCAGGGTGGAATCGTTTTGGATGTGGTCAACATCACCCAATACCGCGTACCACTCATCGAGCAGGACAATACCACTTCAGGTGGGGTTATTACCAGTGACCAAATTCGCAACCTGCCTATTCGCAACATCAATGCCATCGCTGCTACTACTGCAGGTTTAGCTTCTTCTGATGAAGGTAGAGCGATTACGGTAAGGGGCTCTCGCCCTACCAATACGGATTACATTATTGACGGCATCCGGGTGCGTGGTAACCTCATTCCTGAAACGGAAATTGAACAGTTACAAGTAATCACTGGCGGCATGGAAGCCCAATATGGCGACGTGACGGGAGGGATCATCTCCATCACGACCAAGGGCCCAGCCAGCGAATTTACGGGGGGAGCCGAGATAGAGAGTTCCAAGTTTTTGGACAATTTTAGCAACACGCTGGCTGGCATCAACCTGAGCGGACCCATCCTCAAAAACAAACAGGGCCATTCTGTTCTGGGCTACCGTTTTTCGGGTCGTTATACCGACCAGTTGGACGATAACCCTTCCTCTGTTTCACTGTTTCAAGTGAAACCCGAGAAATTGCTGGAATTGGAAGCCAATCCCATTATCAATATCCAAGGTTCTCAACTGGTTAATGCCGACTTTTTGAAGTCCAACGATGTGAATGCCCTGCAAACCCGTCCGAATGAACGGTATAAAAGAGCAGACGTAACCGGAAAACTCGATTTTCGGCTGAACAAAGCCATTGATGTTTCTTTCAGTGGTTCGTATGCGGATGAAGAAGATCAGTTTACGCCAGGAGGCTGGCGTTTGCTCAATAGCCACAACAATCCTTTCAACAATACTACAACCTACCGGGGTGTAATGCGTTTTCGGCATCGGCTAGGTGCAACAGCAAACACGCCCGGGCAAAACAGTGGCAGCAACAAGTCTTTGATCCAAAATGCATCCTATACTTTACAGTTTGGGTACGAAAAAACCAAAGGTGACGTAGCTGATGCACGCCACGGACAAAATTATTTTGAATACGGCCACGTAGGCAAGTTCGACATCGAGTGGGTGCCTACCTTTAATTTTGTATTCGATCGGGTTACCCAAACCAACGTATTGCAGCACACCGACTACCGTCAGGTCTTGCGCAATTATACGCCGGGGGCTTCCAATCCGGTTTTGGCCAATTACAACAACGTGATGGGCTTGAATCCAAATGAAACCATCAATGCCCAGATTGGCCGGATTTTTATCCCTGGCGTTCAGGATGCAGGTTCAGTACTTGCACTCGGCAATTTTGTGGCACCCAATGGTTTGATTTCTGATGTGTATACTGGTTCCTGGGGCTTCCACAACAACGTTGGTTCTGTGTACAATCAGGCCAGTTTCAGCGATGGCGATTTGTATACCTTCCACGGACGCACCAACTTTGACCTCGTGCCCGGCAACTCTGATCAGGGTCGCCACAACATCCAAATCGGGTTCATTTACGAGCAACGTACCGACCGGGGTTATGTGG
>JAAFHQ010000227.1 GCA_013298445.1 Chitinophagales bacterium
GAACCCAGCGCTAGCATCAAAACAAACGACATAAAATACTAAAATCACCGAGTAAAAAGCCAAGTACCCACAGGGTGACCCACAAAAATCCTATGCCCAGCGCTGATCCGATTTTTTGCCCGGCACTCATTCCTTTGTTAAAAAAAGGGGAAAGCAGCAAAAACAGGAAAACCAAAAACCCAAATCCAAAATAGAGCGAATTGCCCCATTCGCAGGAATGAGGAGCACAGATGAGTATCATCACCAGCAGGCTGAGTAAAAAGCCAAGGTAGAGCAGGTAATTGTGTTTCATTTTTTGATCTAAGGTAAAAAAAAGACCTGTCCCGGTGAACCAGAACAGGCCGAACGTAAAGTTCTCTCTTAATACATTGTATGAGGGTAGATGCCTGCCGAAGCTAACATCTTGGTAGAATTAAATGCTACTCATTTTACGCTTCACCGCCTCAACCATTTTCTGCTGATCCTGGAGCTTCTTTTGCGTATCCACCTGATCTTTCTCATTTTGAGAAATGTTAGATTTCGCTTTTGCGATCCGTTCTTCCGCCTGTTTGATTTCCTGGTGGTAGCGGGTATTCGCATTTTTTAAGGTGCGCAATTCGCTCTCCATTTTTTTCAGGTTCTTTTCTTCGTTTACCAGTTCGAGGCGGGTTTGTTCGCGGCGTACTTCGCGGGCAAAATCAGTCAATACATCTTTGGCAGCACGGTTGCGTTGCAGGTTGGTGGCGTTGATGCTGCGTTGTTGTGAAAAGCCACCTACTTCCATTTCAACATAATTGTTTTCGCGGAAGGAAATTTCAAAATTGACGTCCTTGCCCGACTGGCGGCTGGCGTACTCCAGATTGGTTTCGCCATAAGATTTAATCTGTGCCTGATCGGCCAGGTGTTGTTTGGTCTTACGGTCATAGCGTACTTTGCTACGCAGTTGAGTGCGGGCAAAAGAAGACCATACCCGCTTCACCAGTTTTTCATCTACATTGGGTAGATTGATGCGCAGTGTATTGGATTGAGCTATATCGTAATCTTCAGGGATATCGATTCCCTTTGGGGTTAAACTAGACTGAGGGGTGATATCCTGACCCTGCATAGGGATGAAACTGGCAAAGGAACAGATTGCACAAAGCAGCGCAATTTTTTTCATAGCAATGATGGGTTGGATGAAATAATCAATTGTTTTTTTATACTTATTTGACGCAAACCCGGGGGTGGGGTCACCAAGATAGTGGGGCAAAAATAAGCGATCATTTTTCCTGAGCCAGAGGATTAGATAAGACACTTGAAGTGAAACGTTTACTTCTCTAATCCTCTGGCAAAATGATCACTTATTTTTTTATCGCCCCAAGAGAAAATGTACTTTTGTCCTCTAAACAGGGATGTACATCCGAAATTCTGCACTACTGCCTTCAAATATACTAATTTCCTGATTGTTTTTAACTAGGCTTTTTCAAATAGTTCTCATCTAGCAGCACATGGATTTGATTCTCGACTTACAAAACGTAGTGAAAACCTACGACAAAAAAATTGCGGTCAACGACGTCAGTTTTGGAGTGCCTCGTGCTTCCATTTTTGGCTTGTTGGGACCCAATGGAGCAGGCAAAACCTCGCTGATTCGCATCATTACCACAATAACCCGAGCGGATAGCGGCAAGGTTTTCCTGGATGGTCAAGCGCTCAATAGCCGCCACCCCGAGCAGATTGGCTACATGCCCGAAGAACGTGGCCTTTATAAAAAAATGAAAGTGGGCGAACAACTCACCTACCTGGCGCGCTTAAAAGGGCTTTCCGCCAGCGACACCAAACAGGCGCTCAAGTACTGGATGGAAAAATTTGAAGTGATGGATTGGTGGGGCAAAAAAATTGAAGAACTCTCCAAAGGGATGCAACAAAAAATCCAGTTCATCTCCACCGTATTGCACAATCCCAAGCTGATTATCCTCGACGAACCTTTCACCGGGCTGGATCCCATCAATACCAATTTGCTCAAGGACGAAATTGCTGATTTGCGCGCCAAAGGGGTCAGCATCATCTTTTCGACCCACCGCATGGAGCAGGTTGAAGAGATTTGTGACAACATCGTACTGATCGATCAGGGCCAAAACATCCTCAATGGCCCGGTCAAAACCATCCGCAATAGCTTTAAACAAAACCGCTTTAAGGTCGATTTCGCGGAAGAATGGAAAGGCACTTTGCCGCCGGGATTTGAAGTGGTTGACCAACAAGCCGACTCACTGGTCGTTGGTTTGGCGGAAGGTGGCAACTCCAGCGCTTTGCTGCAATACCTCCTGGGACAAGGGGTCCAGATCAGCGCTTTCAACGAAATTATGCCTTCCCTGAACGAAATTTTTATTCAGGCGGTGGAAAAAAACCACCAGCCAGTCAAGGGGCAATAAAAAAATAAGTACTTGTTTTTGCCCCACTACTAAGGGTTAATCCTATTTCGCACTACTCAAATCAACAGTCATGGATAAACTTTTTCTCATCATAAAACGGGAGTACCTTACGCGGGTAACCCGCCCTTCATTCATCATCGCTACCTTGGTTACGCCCTTGGCGTTTGTGGCCTTTTTTGTGGTAGCCAGCCTCATTTTTTCCTACGAAAGTGATGATTCTAAAAAAATTGCGGTCATCGATGAAAGTGGCATCCTCAAGGGAGCGCTGAAGGACGAAAAAGGCCTGTATTTCAAATTTGAACAAAAGCCACTGGCGCAGTTGCGCAAAAATTTCAAAGACAGCGGCTACGATGCCATCCTGGTTTTGCCCAAAATTGACAACTTATTCAGCAAAGATTACCAGGTGTTCTATTACACTTCTGGGCAATCGACGCTGGAAACTGAGGACCACATCGAAGACCGGGTCAGTGACGCTTTGCGCGACTACAAAATTGATGCACTCAAGTTGGAGCGCAAACAACTGGAAGCACTCAACACTTCAGTAGATGTAGAACCCGAACCCATCGAAGAAGGGGGCAAAGACGCCACCAAACTCACCAGTGCCATTGGTGCGGGCATTGGCTTTATCATGGGGTTCATCATGTACATGGCTGTATTCATTTACGGTACGATGGTGATGCGCTCGGTGATGGAGGAAAAAACGAACCGCATCGTAGAAGTAATGGTTTCTTCGGTAAAACCTTTCCAGATGATGTTGGGCAAAATCATCGGGGTGGGTGCAGTGGGACTTACCCAGGTGCTCATCTGGGCTATCCTGATTCCGCTGCTGATCACCATTGCTCAGGTTACGATGGGCTTCAATCCCGAGCAACAAATGCCAATGGGGCCCGGAGCACCCGCCATCAATCCTGAGGATACTCAGGCGCTTGTAATGGCTGCAATGAATGAGGTCGGCAATATCCGCTGGAGTTTGATTTTGCCGCTGTTTATCGTTTATTTTCTGGGGGGATATTTCTTGTATTCTTCGATGTTTGCCGCCGTGGGTTCCGCAGTTGGAGACGACATGGGGGAAGCCCAAACGCTGACGATCCCGATCGTTATTCCAGTGGTTTTGGCCATTTACATCATGATTAAAGCAGTTGAAACACCTACCTCCAGTCTATCGGTGTTTGCTTCCATTTTCCCCTTGTTTTCGCCCATTGTGATGCCCGCCATTTTAGCCAGCAATCCACCGGCTTGGCAAGTCATTACCTCTGTTCTGGTATTGATTGGTACTTCCATATTCTTTGTATGGCTCTCTGGCCGCATCTATCGGGTTGGAATTTTGTTGTATGGCAAAAAAGGAAGCTTCAAGGAATTTGCAAAATGGATATTTTATAAGGAGTGATAAATAATGAATGATGAGTGATGAATTGGTTTTTTGCCTTAAAAACCAATTCATCACTCATCGTTTATCATTCATCACTCTAGCATTTTAGTTAAAAATTTTAAGATTTTTCACATTTATAGCGTACCTTTTTTCAGTTCTTGACGTCTAAAAAGACAAATCACGGTTTTTGTTTATCTTCGCAGGTGAATCAACACCTAAGGAAATTGAGTGCTGTTACCTGTAACAAAGAAATGCGGGATTTTGAAGTGATCCATGTTTACCTGCAAACCCAGGCAAACCCCTGTTTCACTTTGTTGTACAATCGGTATGTGAGTAAGGTTTATGCCAAGTGTATTTCCATCCTCAAAAACGAGGGATTGGCCCACGACGCTACCCAGGAAATCTTCCTGAAGATCTTCCTCAACCTTGCTAAATTCGGGGAAAAAGCACAGTTTTCTACCTGGGTGTATTCCATTACGTACAACTTTTGCATCGATTATTTGCGAAGAAATAAAAAACACGGTGAGTTGTTTTCCGACGACATCGAAAAAGCACCCGATACGGCCGACGAGGTGCCTGATGAGGCTTTGCTTCAGCTAGAAGTCGACACATTGCGCAAGGTATTGGATGAAATTCCTACTCCCGATCGCATCATTCTCCTGATGAAATACCAGGATGACATGCAGATCAAAGACATTGCCGAGATTTTGAACAAAACCGAAAGCGCGGTGAAAATGCAAATAAAACGTGCCAAAGAAAAGGCCCAAAAGGTCAAGGAAGATCTGATGCCGGCCATAAACTAATTCGGCTTATGAATCCTAATAACTTCCAAAGGATGTTCGACGAGGACGCCAACAACATCCCACCTGAAAAGTACGAGCGAATTCTGCACAATGTGTGGGGGAACCTCGGTTTCTTGCGGATGCTCGGCGACGTCGCTGACCTGTACGTGTCCCAAATGGTTGGGGTCATGGTCATGGCGGCTGGCGGCAACGACCCCGATCATTCCCAAAATCCCAACCACATTCCACCCAATACCCCGGACCGACCAGAGAATACTGGACCCGCTGGTGTAGGCCCTCAAAGTCCTGAAATCATTCGATAATAAATCCTTCAACCTAAGCCATCAATTATGAACCTTTTTTTACTAAACATCACCGACTGGTTCAACGAACTTTACAACAAGTATCAACCTATGTTCGACCAATTCTTCATGGGCATGATTGCTTTTGTTCCCAAATTCATTGGCGCCTTGTTGCTTTTGTTTTTGGGCTGGTTCTTGGGTAGAATGATTGCACGCTTTTTCCAAAAATTGTTGGAGCGTATTGGGGCTGATAAATTGGGGGATCGACTCAATCAGATTGACTTTATTGCTCGTTCTCCGGTGAAGTTGAAACCTTCAACCATGGTAGGCAAGTTTTTGTACTACCTGATTTTTATTTTCTTCTTTATGGCTGCAACCGATACCATGGGCATTACCGCCGTGTCGGATATGATCAGCAAAATATTTGAGTACCTGCCCCGTATCCTCTCCGCTTTGGTGGTTTTTGTGATTGGCATCCTGTTTGCTGATATGCTCAAGAAGCTGGTGCACACTGCCTGTGCTTCACTCAATATCCCTGCAGCGGGCCTGATTGCAAATTTTGTCTTTTACTTCGTTTTCATCAATGTGGCCATGATCACCTTGTCGCAGGCGGGTATTGATACCAACTTTATCCAGGACAATCTTTCCATCATTTTAGCCGGTATTGTGGGTGCTTTTGCAGTGGGCTACGGCTATGCTTCGCGGCCATTGGTGGGCAATTTACTGGCAGCCTATTACAACAAGAATAAAGTAAAGGTGGGCGACATCATCTCCATCGACGGGGTAAAAGGTAAAATTGTTGCGATGGATAATTCCACCATGACGCTGGATGCCGATGACCGCAAAATTCTGGTGCCACTCAATAAATTGTCTAGCGAGAAATACGAAATATTCAAGTAGGGACAAGCCTTGCGCTTGCCACCCTTATGAAAAATAAAAAATCACAGCAGGGCAAGCGCAAGGCTTGCCCCTACATACAACTTTCACTTCCAAACGACCAACGATGAAACAACCACTACGCAACAAACTGTTATTCCTGTTTGTATGGGTTGCCTTTGCCAGTTATGGACAAGAAGCAGCCGTCAAAGACACTTCTTACTGGAAAAGCGGTGCTGGCCTGGCACTCGCTTTCGATCAGTTGCTCAACATCAACCCTCGGCAGGGTGCTGCTCAAGACCGTCTGGGCTTTGGCGGCGGCATCAACGTATTTGGCAATTACCAAAAAGGACGGGTTGCCTGGAGCAACCTGGGCCAATGGAACTTTGGTGTACAGCGCCTGGGTACCGGAGTTGTGCGCATCAACAACACTGCTGCGAATGTACCTTTCCAAAAATCGCTTGATGAATTGGTGCTGAACTCAAAGCTAGGCTTTAAAACTGCCGAAAAGTCCAAGGTGTTTTACGCCGCTGACTTCAACTTTTTGAGCCAACTGACGCCCACTTACCAGGGTGGCAGCAGCTTTCCCGGGCTTTTTCTGAACAATGTAGAAGGTTCTTCCCGCTTGGCACAGTTGTTTTCACCAGCGATTATCAACCTTGCGCTAGGGGTTGATTATAAGCCTAGCGCCAAGTTTTCGCTTTTCTACTCGCCATTGGGCGCCAAGTGGGTAATCGTGAGTAGCGATGCCATAGCCCTGCGCGGCGTACACGGTAACCCAGTGACCAAAAACGCCCAAGGCAACATCATTGCTGCCGAAAATGTGGATGCACAATTGGGTAGCCAGCTACGCGCAGTGTACACCAGCAAATTTTTGGGGGATAAACTGGCTTACACCTCTAACCTGTTGTTGTTCAGCAATTACTTGAAGAACCCCCAAAATGTGGACATGGATTGGCGCAACAGCTTGTCCTGGACCCTGTTCAAAAACTTCCAATTGGGACTGCTCGTCAACTTCTTTTACGACGACGACATGAATATGTTTACTTCTGACTTCAACGCCATCAACGGCATAGAGGTAGATGGTGGCGGCAAGCCCGTAACCGGGCCGCGGCTGAGTGTTACGCAACAGTTGTTGTTGAAGTACGCGATAACTTTTTAGACAAAATTGGCTTTTGTTTAAACAAGAAAAGTCCGATTGGCAATTACGCTGATCGGACTTTTTCATTGGTCGTTTTCTCAATGACTAACAGGCACATTTATTCATAAGGTCTTCCGAAAAAAGGGAAATAAATATCGTAAAGGGAAAATGCTCAGGCTACTCAGTTCCTCAAAACCTCGTATCCTGAGCTTACATGTCTACCAACTTCACAAGGAAGTTTGCAGAATGCCAATGAAAGTTCCCCCTAATTACAGTGTTGATGTTGGCCATTCCACCGTTTTCATCCATGATTTGAATGTTGTGCATGCCATTCATTTTTAGTTGAAGCTTGCCACCGCTCACCGTGCTGAGGGTAGTATTGCCCTTCTTGATCATTTTAGACAAGGCTTTGAAATCGTACTTGCCTGATACCACATGGTAAGTGAGCACTCCGGTAAGCGATTTTTTGTTCTCTGGCTTCAACAAGGTTTCAACCGTGCCTGCTGGCAGGTTTTCAAAAGCGTCATTCACTGGAGCAAACACCGTAAAAGGGCCAGCTCCTTTCAGGGTTTCTACCAAACCTGCTGCGCCTACGGCAGCAACCAGGGTGGTATGGGCTTTGGATTTTACGGCATTTTCTACCACGTTTTTGTTCGGGTACATTGGCTCACCACCAACGTCTACCGTTTGGGCATTCAAAGAAAGGTTCACACAAACAAATGCCAGGGCCAATGTGGCCAGTTTCATACTGTTTCTCATGGTTTGAAAAAAGTTATCGGGTGATTTTGTAAATCAGTTACAGAAGATATTACGGTGGTAGGTGGGAAATTGGATTTTGAATCCTGAAAAAAAATTATTCTTTTTTGAGTTTCTTTGGGGCGACAAAAAAATAAGTGTTTCATTTTGCCAAAGGATTAGATAAGTAAACGGTTCATTTTAAGTTTCTTATTTAATCCTTTGGCTCAGGAAAAATGAACACTTATTTTTGCCCCACTACTTTGCAGCAAGCAGTCAGATCGTATCCGTTTTTTTGTTTTAGATAAAAATCAGATGCGATCTAAAAACAGGATTCATGACTTTCGACCAACCCATTCCAATCCAGGAAATCGCCCAAAAGATCAATGCCGAAATTATTGGTGATGCCACGGCTATTGCAACTGGTATCAACGAGATTCACCAGGTACGTCCAGGTGACATCACCTTTGTGGACGTAAAAAAATACTTTGAAAAATCGCTGAGTTCGGCTGCCACTTTTGTGATCCTGAATGAACGGGTGGAAGCCCCGGCAGGCAAAACCCTGTTGCTTTGCGCCGACCCTTTTACGGCCTACAATAGCATCGTGCTGGAGCACCGGCCCTATCAACACCTGCAAAACAGCATCAGTCCCTTGGCCGAAATTCATCCCAGTGCCATTATCGAGCCCAATGTGGTGATTGGGCCATATGTCAAAATTGGTGCCAATAGCCACATCATGGCCAATGTTACCATTGCGGAACATACCCTGATTGGGGAAAATGTGATTGTTCAGCCCGGGGCGATCATCGGCACCGAAGCCTTTTATTTCAAACGCAGCGCCGAAGGTTTTTTCAAATGGCGTTCTGGAGGCCGGGTGATCCTGGAAGATCGGGTAGATGTGGGAGCTGGTTGCACCATCAACAAAG
>JAAFHQ010000221.1 GCA_013298445.1 Chitinophagales bacterium
GTGATAAAAACTAATGACCCCAATTCCATTTTCGACATGATAGCCCACCTGGCCGGATTGAATCGTTGTTGACATACATCTTAAAGGTTTAGGGAAGTTTAGAGAGGTTGAGGAGGTTGAGGCTGCGGTAGCCTCAACCTCCTCAACTTTCTCAACCTTCCTCAACTTTTTTCCTGACCATCGTGAGAATAGTGGCAATGGCCACCGTCTCATTGGTTTGGTCAAATACTTCTACCAACCATTTAACGATTCCTTTGGGCACATCGTTCTCATCGCGCTGCTCTTGGGCGATTTTTTCTTTCACCGTCAACCTTACCCCGATGGTCATGCCGGGATAAACGGGTTTGGTGAAGCGGCATTCTTCCAGGCCGTAGTTGAGCAAAACCGGGCCTTTGCGCGGTTCTACAAACATCCCGGCCGCTTTGGAAAGAATCCAATAGCCATGAGCTACCCGGCGCTCAAAAGGTGTTCCTTCCAGCGCAGTTTCGTCCACGTGGGCATAAAAATGATCCCCGGTCAGGTTGGCAAAATTGATGATGTCGCTTTCTGTGACCGTGTGTTTGTGGGTACTCAAGGTCTCGCCAATTTGCAGGTCTTCGAAGTATTTGCGGAAGGGGTGAATCGTAGCCTCAGGCTGGGCACCACCTACTTGATACACTTCCGTGATTTGCCCCAGCATGCTTGGGTGCCCCTGAATGGCGGTGCGTTGCAGGTAGTGTTTGATGCCGCGCAAACCACCCAGTTCTTCGCCGCCACCTGCCCGCCCCGGTCCACCGTGCGACAACAAGGGCATTGGTGAGCCATGTCCAGTACTTTCCTTCGCACTAGCTTCATTGAGGATCAGGATGCGCCCGTGGTAGGGGGCAGCTTCCATGACGTACTCCTGCGCAAAACGAGGATCGGCCGTGGCAATGGTACTGACGAGGGAGCCTTTGCCCAGATTGACCAATTCAATGGCCTCTTCCAAATCGCGGTAAGGCATTAATGTGCTCACCGGGCCAAAAGCTTCAATTTGATGGGAGTTGGTGTATTTCGAGGGTTGATCGTTGCGCAAAAGTATGGGGGCAAAAAAGGCGCCTTTGGCTTTGTCCGCGCCGAATACCTCAAATTGGTCCAGGTTGCCGAAGGCCAGGCTGGAGTTTTGGAGCAGTTTTTCCACCTGTTGGCGGACTTCCTGCTGTTGGATTTTGCTGACCAGGGCACCCATACGCACTCCCTGTGCGCGTGGATCGCCCAAAGTGGTTTGGGCCAGCATTTTGGACAAGGCGCTTTGGACGGCTTCAATCCGGTCCGCAGGGACAAAAATGCGGCGAATGGCGGTGCATTTTTGTCCGGTTTTAGCCGTCATTTCACGGCGAATTTCTTTGAGGAAAAGGTCGAAATCGGCACTGCCGGGCTCCACATCAGGTCCCAATACGATAGCATTGAGACTATCGGCTTCCATATTGAAAGGGACACTGTGCTGGATGATGCTGGGTAAGGCCCGCAATTGTTGGCCAGTAGCTGCCGAACCGGTGAAAGTGACCACATCCTGCTCGTTTAAGTCGTCAAGAATGCCTATCCCGCTGCCACAAACCAATTGTAGTGCACCTTCTGGCAAAATGCCCGAGGCGATGATGTCACGCACCATAATTTCGCTGAGGTACGAAGTGACTTCGGAGGGTTTGACTACAGCGGGCATGCCTGCCAGTAAATTAGCGGACAATTTTTCCAACATACCCCAAATGGGAAAATTGAAAGCGTTGATGTGGATGGCTACCCCGTGCTTGGGAACTAGGAGGTGATGGCCGATAAAACCACCTCCTTTTGACAGTTTAGCAGCTTCGCCATCCAGGTACCAGCGGGTATCTGGCAACTTTCGCCGTAGGCTGGCGTAGGCAAAGAGGGTGCCGATGCCCCCGTCTATGTCGATCCAGCTATCGGCACGGGTAGCACCACTGCGGTAACTTAGGGTGTAGTATTTTTCTTTTTGTCCATCAAGAAATAAAGCCAGGGCTTTGAGCATACGCCCGCGTTCCTGAAAGCTCATTTTGCGCAAGGCTGGCCCACCCATTTTGCGGGCGTAGTGGAGGATGGAACGGTAGTCCAGCCCCTCACTCCCGCAAGTACTAATGAGTGTACCATCGATGGCGTCAAATTGAGGGATACCCTCTCCATCATGGGGTACCCAGGCTCCCTGTAAGTAGTTGTGGAGCTTGGTAGACATGTTTTGGTTTTATTTGGTCACTTACTAAATGATACGAATGAATGTTCGTTTGCAAAGGTAGGCGATTTTCAGCATTCAGCACAATTAATTTGTGTTTTGTCGTAAGCTTTCAGACTGGAGGTTGTATTTTACCTTTAATTTCAGACAAACAATAAGCATTTAAACCACCTGCATCATGCTAAAGATTTTTCAAATTGGAATTTTGCTCAACTTAATCTGTGTTATGTCCAATGCACAAACACCCAATGAAATTCCACTTTACCCCGGCCCGATTCCCAATTCCAAACCCACCGCAGCAAAGGAAACTGTAGACAAACGGCCGAATGGCACCCGCTTTGTTTTGGGCACCGTTGAGCCTACTTTAACTGTCTATATTCCACAAAAACCCAATGGGCAAGGTGTTGTGATTTGCCCCGGTGGTGGATATTGGGGCACTGCTATCGACCATGAAGGTTTTGATGTCGCCAAAGCATTTAATGCAATTGGGGTGGCTGCTTTTGTGCTCAAATACCGCATGCCATTGGACACCTCTTGCATTGACAAAAGTATTGCACCACTCCAGGATGCCCAACAAGCCATTCGCCTAGTGCGCAAAAATGCGGCAAAATGGAAGGTCAATCCCCGCAAAGTGGGGATCATGGGTTTTTCGGCAGGCGGTCACCTGGCCTCAACTACAGCAACCCATTTTTATGAAAATGCTGACCCTACCGAAAAAGACACCACCAGCGTTCGGCCCGATTTTGCCATTCTGATTTATCCGGTCATTAGTCTCAGCTACGAGCTGGCACATGGGGGCTCGCGGGATAAGTTGCTGGGCGTAAAACATACCACGGCGCAGCAGTTCAAGTTTTCCAATGAACTACAAGTAACTGCCCTCACTCCCCCAAGCTTTTTGGTACATTCTGCCGATGATGGGGCAGTGAAAGTGGACAACAGCATCGCTTTTTATCAGGCACTCAACAAGTTCAAAATCCCGGTGGAAATGCACCTGTATCCCAAAGGAGGACATGGCTACGGGATGAACAATCCGACAACGACAGATAAGTGGTTTGATCGACTGGGGAACTGGTTGAAGACGCTGTAAAATAGATCAAGACCTAAACTTTTAAAAAGGATTGATCGTAGCATCCGATCGTTAGCGCAGCATCAACTCCCGCAGCAGTGCCACCGCTGTTGTTCGGCTGTTCACATCCAATTTAAAATAGGCATTGTTGATGTGTTTTTTCAAGGTATTCATGGCGATGTACAAATCATCGGCGATCTGTTGATTGGTTTTGCCTGCGTAGAGTAGGCGTACCACGTCAAACTCCCGTTCGGTCAAGGGGGCCAGTAAGTGCCCATTGAGTTTGTCCAAAACCAGTTCGGGTACGTGGCGATTGGCCTGGGTGGCGTGATTGGCCAGGGCAATTTCAATGGTGGCGTAGAGGGTTTGTTCATTGAAGGGTTTGACGATGAAACCCGCGGGGCTGGTCTTTTTGGCGCGTTCCAGGGTCTCCTTATCCGAGTAAGAGGTGAGGAATACAAAGGGGATGAACAAGTTTTTGTTGATGTGCTCAGCCAATTGAATGCCATCGCGTTCACTCTCCAGGTTGATGTCCAGAATGGCGAAATCCGGCGGCTGGCGGCGCAATTGAAACAGTGCCTCTTCGGGGTCGTAGGCAATTCCCGACACCTCAAAGTTGTTGTTGCGCAGGTACATGGCAATGTTGCGGGCAATCAAGGGTTCATCTTCAACGATCAGGACTTTGATGGCGGTCATGGCTTCGAGCTTGAGCTTGTTTAAGCAGTAGTTTTGAACTTGGTAATGAGCAATTGTACGTCGGTCCCCGGGTTGCCGTTGATGTTCAGGCGAGCGCGCAATTTTTGAGCCATGGCCTGAATGACTTCGTAGCCAAAAGAGCTGGTGTTTTCGGGGTCAAAATCGGTCGGCACTCCTACACCATCGTCTTTGACCTGCAGCAACAATTCCTGATTGTTCTTTTTCAAAACCACCCAAATGCTGCCCTCTTCCCGGTTTTTAAACGCGTATTTCAAGGCATTGCTGATCAACTCGTTCAGGATCATGCCCAGGGGGATGGCCGTATCGGTATGTAGTTTGAGCGGCTCGATCTGGGTGTGCAGTTGGATTTTATCCGCATTGATGTTGTAGGTTTTGAACAAGTGATCGGAGAGGATCTGGATGTACTCGTTCATGTTTACACTGCTTACCGCCTCGTCGCGATACAGGTTTTGGTGGATAAAGGCCATCGCCTGCACCCGCAGGATCGCCTCCTTGATCACCCCTTTGGCGCTGCTGTCCTGCACTGATTGTGACTGCAAATCCAGCATACTGGAAATGACTTGCAGGTTGTTTTTCACCCGGTGGTGGATTTCGCGGTTCAATACCGCCAGCTCCTCCGACTGCTTCTGGATGATGGAGTTGTTTTTGTGTTGCTTGCGGTATTGCAAGTAAATCACGCCACCTAGCAGGAACATGGCACTGAGCCCCAGGAAGAGGAAGTTGCGGTTGCGGCGCTCGTCGTTGAGCAATTTTTGCTTCAGGGCATTCTCCCGACTGAGCGATTGGCTGAGTTCTTTTTCTTTGTTGAGCTGGATTTCGCGGAGTTCCGACTGGTTTTCGAGCACCGCAAAGAGCCGTTTTTGTGCAGCCAAGGAAGAATCCATCAAGATGCTTTCGCGCAACAGTGCCAAACGCGACTGTTTTTCTTTGCTCAATTGGCTTTCTTGCAGGCGGTTGCTCAAATTCAAGGACTCAATTTCTTTTTCCCGCAGGGCTGCCCCTGCTGCTTCGCGGATTTCGGCACTGATCCGCTCAATGTTTTCTGTGCGGAACACGTCTTTGTAACGATCCATCCAGAGCATGGCGTCGAAGGCGGCGGCGTAATCCCCATTGTTTTTGTGGATTTCGGCCATTTGGCTCAAAGCATCAACTGCCAGTTCCGGGTTTTGGGACCCTTGAAACAAGATTTTCGCCGAATCGATATAGGCCCTGGCGCAAGTTTTATCCTTTTTGGCCAGACATAAATTGGCCATTGCCGAAAATAATTTGATGGAACTGCTGGGGTTATTTTGTTTGGCCACCAGGGCTTCTGCCTTTTTTAAGGCCGCTTCAGCTTTGTCGATGTTATTCAAAAAGGTCAAAATCACTACGTCTTGGATGGCCGTGTTGGTTTCTGCTACCCAATCTTTCCCGACCAGTTGTTGCGCCTCCTGGTTGTGCGAGAGGGCCAATTCATAGTTTTTATCCGAAAAATACAACCTGGAAAGCATCACATGGCATTGCAGCATGCCCTTGGTGTCCTTCAGCCGCTCTTTTACGGCGAGTGCGCGGGTGTAGTTGGTGATGGCTTGGGCGGAGTACCCAAAATTGACATTGATGTTGGCCAAACTTTCGAGGCAATCGCCCACGAGGTCGTTTTGACCGGTTTTGCGCAGCAGGGTGATGGCATCCCGATAATGTTCTGCCGATTGGCGGAAGTAGCTGCGGGCGGAGTACAGGTCGCCAATTTGTTTGAGCAAACGCCCCAGGCGGTATTCGTCGTTTTGTTGCTCCAGCAGGGGTTTGGCCTGGTCAAAACTTTTTAGCGCATTGACGTAATCGCGCTTTTGCAAAAAAGCCTGTCCTGCTTCGATCAAACTAGCGGCCCGATCCGCTGCTGGCGTGGCGTTCGAGTTGACTTGAGCTAAGGCCAAATCAAACTGAATGAAGCAATAAAAACAGAGCAGGGTTCGCCACATGTTACAGGTTTGTGTTTGAATACAAAATTATCCCGATTAGTGGCTAGTGGGCTGGTACTTAGGGGTTATTTTAAAATCTGTCAATTACCCACAAATCCTATAAATAAGATTCGTGGTTGATATTGAGCATTTCACCGCAGTCTCAGAACCCCCGACCCCTAAAGGACAGGGGCGATTGGTTCTGGCCTCAACCCCGAAGGGGTGACATGATTATAGCAAAATAACCGGTGTTTATTCCATGAAGAGAAACCCCGAAGGGGTGGTATTATAACAAAACTGCGAGGATGTGGTCAAATAATGTCACCCCTTCGGGGTTTTAATACAACTACATGCCATTTTTGCTATAATCATGTCACCCCTTCGGGGTTGAAAATAGCACTCCATTTAGAACCACTCGACCCTGCCTTCCAGGGGTGAGGGGTTGGGAAACTTATGCACAATCTCGCACATAATGCAAAATTGTGTCCTAATCGTAGCCCTGCTGTAGGGGGGGGCTGAGACAAAAGCACGATCTCGCATTCAATGTGCGGATTTGTGGAAAACAAACAACTTTTAACTCCATTGTCACCAAATGGTCTTTTAATCGAACAAACAAACAAAAACATGAGACACAAAATTTGTCTTTTCTTACTTCTGCTGGCCAGCGTGGTAGCCAAAGCCGATGATGGCTACCGCCTTTGGCTGAAATACGATCTGCTAAAAAACACCAGCATTCGGGCCCAATACCTGCCATACACGCAATTCATCGCCTACAGTTCTGTTGATCCTGTCGCACAAACCGCAGCTAAGGAATTACACGCAGGGTTGCAAGGTTTGTTGGGCAAAAGTATCCGGCTGCAGAATACTGCCAGTACTGCGCCAGGAGGCATCGGTTTAAGCCTCAATGCTGCCCCAATCGCCAATTTGGGCTCAGAAGGCTATAACCTGGCCCTTCAAAATGGGCGCATCACCATCAACGCCAATACCCCCTCCGGGCTTTTGTATGGCGCTTTTGCCTTGCTCCGCAAAGTACAAACTGCTACCCCTCCAGACAAAATTCCGGGTAGCAGCGCCCCTAAGGTACAACTACGCATGCTCAACCACTGGGACAATACCAATGGCACCATTGAGCGTGGTTATGCCGGTGCAACGCTCTGGAAATGGTACGAATTACCCGAAAACGTTGACCCTCGTTACCGCGATTACGCCCGAGCCAACGCCTCAATTGGCATCAATGCAGTAGTGGTGAACAACGTCAATGCCAGTGCCCGTTTTATGAGCCGCGAGTACTTGCTCAAGGTCAAAGCCCTGGCCGATGTTTTTAAACCCTATGGAATTAAAGTGTTCCTTTCGGTCAATTTTGCTGCGCCGCGTATCCTGGGCAAGTTAAAAAATTCCGACCCACTCGAACCAGCAGTGCGCCAGTGGTGGGTGGAAAAAGCCCGGGAAATTTATGGCATCATCCCGGATTTTGGCGGATTTTTGGTCAAGGCCAACTCCGAAGGCGAACCCGGCCCCCAAGATTTTGGCCGAACCCACGTCGATGGGGCCAATATGCTGGCTGAAGCCGTAGCCCCTTTCAAAGGCATTGTCATTTGGCGGGCTTTTGTGTACAAAGCCGACCCCAAAGGCGACCGTTTCAAAGCAGCCTACGAAGAATTCAAACCTTTTGACGGCAATTTTTTGCCCAATGTGGTGGTCCAGGTGAAAAATGGCCCTATCGATTTTCAACCTCGTGAGCCCTTCTCGCCCCTTTTCGGTGCAATGCCCAAAACACCCCTGGCCATGGAATTCCAAATTACCCAGGAGTACCTCGGCTTTTCCACCAATTTGGTTTACCTCGCGCCCTTGTTCAAAGAATGCCTGGATACCGACACCTACGCCAAAGGACCTGGATCAAGCGTGGCCAAGGTCATCGATGGCAGTTTGCACCAATACCCCATCAGCGTAATGGCGGGTGTGGCGAATACTGGTTCCGACCGCAATTGGTGCGGCCACCTGATGTCGCAGGCCAACTGGTACGCCTTTGGTCGCCTGGCCTGGGATCACCAATTGAGCAGTGCCAGCATTGCCGAGGAGTGGATCAAAATGAGTTTGACCCAGGACGCTGCGGCGCTTACCACCATTCGCAACATCATGGAACGTTCGCGGGAAGTATACGTCGATTTTACCACTCCCCTGGGCCTACACCACATCATGGGGCAAGGCATCCATTTTGGACCAGAGCCTTGGTTGGAGCGCAGCGCCCGCCCGGATTGGACCTCGATTTATTACCACCGCGCCGATTCCATTGGATTGGGTTTTGATCGGGGTGTGAATGGCAGCAATGCCCTGAGTTTGTACCACCCCGATGCAGCCAAAGCCTGGAGCCAGGTAGATAACTGCCCTTTGCCTTACTTGTTGTGGTACCACCACGTGCCTTGGGGCAAAAAACTCAGCACGGGCCGTAGTCTCTGGGATGAATTGTGTACCCGTTATTACACTGGAGCCGAAGCGGTGGCCACCATGCAAAAAGAATGGGCTAATCTCAAGGGTAAAATGGACGCTGAAATCCATGCTGATGTAGCCGGAAGGTTGGCCGCGCAATACCGTGAAGCATTGTGGTGGAGGGATGCCTGTGTTTTGTATTTCCAGACTTATTCCAAAATGCCGATCCCGGCACCCTTTACGCCGCCAAG
>JAAFHQ010000222.1 GCA_013298445.1 Chitinophagales bacterium
GTACTCGGTAGCGTAGTGCCTACGGTAATGGGCAGTGGTGCAGCGGGTGGGTTCGGGCTATCATTGCGGAATACCCCAACAGCACTGGTAATGCGCCAGGTTTCGCCCGGCAAGGCATCAATGGTGATGGTCTCGCGGAAATGGCCAGTAAGGGCATCGCTTGCATTATTGAGACAAACACAGGTTCCCAAAGTACTGCCTTTAGGGCTAGGTGTGACCCCCGCATCCCAATCCAGATTGCTGGTGCCAGGTTGTACACAAAAAGTATCTGTCGTATAGGTAATCGGGTCAATGTCGCTGTCCAAGGCATCGTTGGTGCCTACATTGGCTTGGGTAGGCCGCAGGGTATCCGGGAGCACAAATGTCACTTTATAACAACCTGGGTCTACAATAAAAAGGTATTTGCCGTTGACGCCAGTAGTGGTCATGGCCATTGAAGTATTGCCTGGGTCAACCCGGTTGAGCACAACTTTGATGCCTGGAATGCCGGGTTCTCCAGCATCCATAATCCCGTCTTTGTCGGTATCAAACCACAACATATCGCCAATGAGTGCCTTGCTGGGGTTGAGTGCTACCGTACAGGAAGTAACACAACCCAGGGCATCGGTGGTAGTGACAGAGTAAGTACCACCGTTGAGGTTTTTAACTGCGCTGGTGGTTGCGCCATTGCTCCAGACATATTTATAAGGCCCGGTACCACCAGTAACCCGCACCTCAGCTTCACCGTCGCTGACTCCAGGTACAGTTACTGCTTTGAGAACCACCACCTGGCAAAGCAAAGCACCGGCATCGCGTACCCGGAAGGTGTCAACCACCTGGCATTCGCGGGCATCGGTTACCGTTATTCTGTATAGTCCAGCATTGAGTTGGGTGATGGCAGAAGTAGTAGCTCCGTTGCTCCACTGATAGGCGTAAGGGGTGGTACCACCTGTTACCGTACATCTTGCGGCACCAGTTTGGGGAGCACCGCACACAATTGCATTGCCACTCATCCTGGTACGCAAGGTATCGGGTTGAGTGATTACAAAACTAGTATCCTTGCTACAACTGTTTTGATCCGTTACGGTAATGCGGTAAGTACCAGGCGCCAGGTTATCCAATGTCGAGGTACTACGGCCATTGCTCCAGTTGTAAGTGAGCGTGCCATTGCCTCCGGTAACGGTCAGGGCGATGCGGCCATTTTTTTCCCCGTTGCAATTTACATCCGATTTGAGGGCCGTAAATTTAAAACCCGAGTTGACTACAATGGTGTCATTGGCCGTTTTGATGCAATTTCTGGCGTCAGTTACGGTGACACTATAAGGGCCAGGGGCAATATTCTGGACACTGGAGGTGGTAGCACCATTGCTCCAGAGGTATTTATAAGGAGCAGTTCCTCCACTTACCGTGATTTGCCCGGTACCAGCATTGACATTGCTACAAAGGAAATCGGTCACTTTAAGGGTCACGATCAAAGCGGGGGGATCGAGTAGGGTAGCGGAACCTTGTACTATACAGGCTTTGGCATCGCGCACAATCACCCCATAGGTGCCTGGTGCCAGGGTATCGATGGTTTGGGTTGCTTTGCGATTGCTCCAAATGTAGACGAAAGGGGCCGTTCCTCCACTCACCAGGGCGGTGATTCGGCCGTTATTTTGACCTGTACAGTCGATTTGTTTTACATCCAAGGTCAGTTCCATACTCGGCGGCTCGGTGATGGTGGTGGCGCCAAATTTTTGGCAGCCTTTCGCATCGGTAACCGTCACCCGGTAAGTACCACTGGCCAGGTTTGAGATGGAATCAGTGGTGGCACCATTGTTCCACAAATAGGTAAATGGTCCTACACCGCCAGTAGCTTTCACTTTGGCAGTCCCTTTAGTTGCCCCACAAGTATTGTTGTTCGTGGAAGTAACGGTGATTTCGATTGGCGGGGGAGATTTTACTTCTACATCCACTACCTTATTACATCCCTTGGCATCACTCACTGTCACGCGGTAAATGCCTGGAGCTAATTTGCTAATGGTATTGGTTGATCCGCCTGTAGCCCATTTGAAAGTATAAGGCAGCATCCCTCCAGTGACTTCTACCAGAGCGAAACCGTCGATGTTGCCCGGACAAGAAACGGGAACTCCAATGGGCTTAACGTTCAAATTCGAACCCGGAAGCAAAGTATCAATGGCTGTAGCCGTACAACCCCGCACGTCGGTGGCAGTAACTGCGTAAATGCCTTCACCCAGGCCTGCGATGGTATTGGTGGTAGCACCGGTGCTCCAGCGAAAAATAAACCCGCCGTTGCCGCCACTGGCTGTAGCTGCAATGGAACCATTGAGGTCGCCTGCACAAATTGGATCATCCGGGTCAAGCGCAATGCGGATGGGGGTCTTGTTGGCCACAGTGGTTGTCGCAGTGCCTGAGCAGCCGCCAGCATCGATCACGGTGACGGAATAAGCACCAGGTTGCAAGTTGCTAATGGCGGAGGTGGTAGCTCCGTTGCTCCATTTGTATTCATAAGGCGCAGTACCTCCACTTACGGTTACATTAGCTGAGCCATTATTGACACCCGGGCAGGAAATCGCGGTTGATTTGATGTCCAGGATCATTGGATTAATGGACACGGTAAAGCAGGCGATTTTGCCACATAATTTCGTGTCTGTCACCGTAACGCAGTACTTACCCGGTTGGGTCGCAGTATAGGTTTGCCCGGGAACCATTCCGTCCCAGGTATAGGTGTAAGGTGGAAAACCACCACTTCCAGTAGCCTTGATGGTGGCTGGAGAAGTACAACTTTGTGACTCAAAGGTCACATTGATGCGTGGCGGGTCGGTGAGGGTGGCCGTACCAGTAGCTGTGCGACTAGCTGCATCTGTAACGCTTACGGTGTAAGTCCCCGCCGCCAAACTACTGACTTCGCCAGTGGTGGCGCCCGTACTCCACACGAAAGTATAAGGGGCTGTGCCGCCGCTCGGCGTACACACAATTTTGCTCCCTACATTTAATCCTGCACAGGTTGGATGGGAAATGTCGAAGCTTAGAGAAATTTGTGCCAGTACTTCAGTGTTCCAACTACTGACCAGCAGGGTAAGCCCCAGCAAGAGTAGTTTAATCGGCACGCCATACGTTTGGGACAAAATAGCGTTTGGTCTTTTGAACATTGGATTAAAATTTGTTAGTATGAAAAATGGTACCCTCCACTGCTCAAAACAGCGAGGCCAATGCAAAAAGACTGAAAAATAGGTTGGACTAATTCAAAAGATGGGGAGAACAAAAAAATGTAGTTGTGGCTTTATGTACTGCAAATTAACAACTAATTTTTGAGAAGGGCAAAGCTTTGTTAAAGTTAATGTAGATTTTTTTAATGTTATCAACTTGTTGCCAAAAAAAAAGTCGCACTACTCACACGCAGTACGACCAACTACTAACAAATTATAATCCCATGAATATACCTCTAATAAGGAGCGAATTTAAGCTTTGCGCTTAATATTCTCGCCTATATAACCAAGATTTTTTCATTTTATTTTACAAAACCTCAAAACAATATTAAGGCTTGGCGTTGTAAAAAGACATGAACTTAGGGTTTGAATACTGAATTAACAGCTTAGTTTTGCGATTGGTTTTACGGACAGGCCTAAAAAAAAATAAGTCGCGCTGAATGAGCGCGACTTACTGCATATAATCCCATGAACTTTAAAAACTAATCTTTTCCCTTGCGGGTATATTTTGAGTGAAGATCACTTCGAGTTTGGTGGGGAAAGGTTTGCAATAGTAAGTCAGACTTTATCCCTAAACCTGACTTACTATTTTCGCAAACAAAGATCCCATAATGCATATCCAAAATTTGTACCCGATTCATTCATCGGCTACGTTCGTTTGACAATACAAATATGGGGCAAAGAATAGGGGTGTACAAGGACAAAATTTACGTATTGTGAAAAAAATAAAATAAATTGAATTGGGATAGAATTCAGTGAATAAAGGAGCTTTGGATTTTATTTGTGAAAAAAACGGATCAAAAAGAATCCTTTTTCCTGAGAAAAAAATCAAAAAAAATCTTTTTTACCGCTTAAAAGGGTTCGAAAAAGCCGGATTGTTCACAAAAGAAGTGTCCGTCAACATTTTCAAAAATGCAATCAAGTCAGATTTATCCTGCTCGGAAAGGGGGAAACCCGTGATGTTGGCATCCTCATTGGCGACTCCGTGACCGCCCCGACTGTAATTTTCCAGCACTTCTTCCAGGGTTTTGAAGCGCCCATCGTGCATGTAGGGGGCCGAAAGGGCTACATTGCGCAGCGAGGGAGTGCGGAATCGACCATTGTCGCTTTGTAATCCCGTCACTTTACCCCGTCCCAAGTCTTTAAATGCCGTGAGGTTGGGTACATTGTCCAGTCCGTTGTTGTGGTAGTTGTTGTCGGAAAACAGGGGATTGAAGTGGCAATGGGAGCAACCCGGGTGCGCCAGGACTCCGGCGTATTCAATAAAAAAGAGCTCCAGGCCCCTTTGTTCCTCATCAGTAGGGAAATCTTCCTTGGCCCAAATCACCCGGTCGTAGCGCGAATAAGCACTGATCAGGGTTCGCTCGAACTGGCTGAGGGCCTTCACCACGAGATCGCGGGTTAGCTCCGTTTTGCGGCTGATGCCAAAAGCCTGCCGAAATTGGCCGGGATAATCTTTATGGCGGCGCAGTTTTCGTTCCACATTGCCCCAGGTATCGTCCATTTCCAGGTGGTCTTCGATGGGCAACAAGGCCTGCCCTTCGAGGTCAACCGAACGGCCATCCCAAAAGAAGCCTCGGGTATTGTAGGCCAGATTGACCAGGGGCATGGCGCTACGGGTTCCGTTTTGGCCGCGGATGCCGGGGCTGGTGGCCAATCCATCGGTAAAGCCCTTGGCTTGTTGGTGGCAGGAAGCGCAGGACTGGGTACTATCGCGAGACAAGATGGGATCGTAAAACAACATTCGACCCAGGGCTACGCCCGCCTTGGTCAAGGGGTTGCTGGGCGTTGGTGGAACTGGTGGCATCCATTTGGGAATACTCAAGACATAATCTTCCGGGGTGTAAGTACCCGTGATGAGGTCGGTATCGGGTTTGGGCTCTTCCTTCTTGTCGTCTGGATTGCAGGACCAGAGTGCCAATGCCAATAACAATGCAACACCTCGTACGGGCAACCCTCTGTGGTTGCCCCACCATATAATACAACCCAAGTCAATTTTCATCATTCAGCGTGTTTAAAAAAGCAATAAGATCAGCGCGATCCTGTTTACTCAGTTTCAGTTTGCGCACATTAGGACTCACGTTTGTACCAGGATGCCCGCCACTGGCATAATGATCCAGCACTTCATCCAGGGTTTTAAAACGCCCATCGTGCATGTAAGGAGCGGTGTATTTCAGGTTGCGCAAAGTGGGTACCCGAAACAGCCCATTGTCGTTGCGATTGCCCGTAATCGCACCCCGGCCTTTGTCTGGATAATCATCAAGGGATAACGCTGCAACCAGCCCATTGTTTTCAAAGTTCAAGGTACTGAACAAAGGATCAACGTGGCAATGGTTGCATTCGGAAGTGGGGACGGCTGGAGAAGCGTCAAAAAAAATGGTCCAACCCCGTTTTTCCTGCGGTGTAAATTGAGCACCCTCCCGCATCACCCGGTCGAATTTAGCATCGGCACTGATCAGGGTGCGCTCGTATTGCGCCAGCGCTTTGCCTACCAAGATGCTATCAATTTCTTTACGGGTTTTGATGCCAAAAGCCCTCCGGAACAAGCCTGGATATTCGGCATGGGCTTGTAGCTTTTGCAACAGCACCGGCCAGGAATGCCGCATCTCCAGGGTGTCGCGCACCGGATGCAGCGATTGTTCTTCGAGCGTGGCTACCCGTCCATCCCAAAACAGCCCTTTGGCATAAAAGCCTACATTGAGCAAAGACATGGCACTGCGCTTGCCCATACGCCCTTCCACACCTGTGCTGAATGCTTTGCCATCGGTAAAAGCCAGCTCAGGTTGGTGGCAAGAACTACAAGCAATGCTGCTGTCTTTGGATAAAATGGGGTCAAAAAACAACTTGCGACCCAGGGCGACTCCGGCTTTGGTCAAGGGGTTATCAGCAGGGATACGCATAGGGGAAAAACTCGGCGGGTGTGCCGCTTCTAAATATTCGGGCTGATAGGGGAGCTGTTGGAGCTCGGATTGGGGTTGGCAGGAGGAGAGGAGGATGGTGCTGATCAAGAGAATCAGGCATTGAATCCAAAGTAGAGCTCTTGTCTCAGAACCCCCGGGTATGGTTTGGTTACGCAACGGAAGCCCCGCTAGGGGCGTAATATGGGTAGAAAACGACCGTCCCGAAGTTTTCCCGAGTCCCGTAGGGACGTGATGTGGGTATTTAGAGGGGTAAAATACCCACATCACGTCCCTGACGGGACTTTGGAAATCACGAAAACCACCGTTTTCTACCCATATTTCGCCCCTAGCGGGGCTTAAGGCTTTGCCCATCTTCATCCATTTCCCCTACTCCTGATGCACCTTCAAGGCCTCCCCCAAATTATCCGCGATAAATTTCGCTATGGCCTTATCCACCGTATGATCCTGGGTCACCTTGCGGAAATCTAGGTAGTTGCTGCCCGATTGAGCCAGTACCCGATGCAAATCAACATCCATACTCAAATTGCTGCTGCCTTTGTCCTTGATCACAATGTCTTTTAAAAACACCTTTTTGCGGAAAAACTCATTCTCGCCCACGTGGAAGGTGAGTTTGGTGGCAAATTTCCCGCTGTTGTCCAGATCGGCGTTGCCTTCAATTTTGGTAAACACATACCCTTTCGCCCAAGACCAATAATTGTCGTCCAAGGGGTGGGGCGGTGTATAGCTGCTTGGGCCTACGGCATTCAGGTCGGCGGAAACGCCCAGGCCGAGTTTGATGCCTTTGTAGGTGCCCGGAGGGATGTTTTTGATGGTAAAATTGATGCCTTTTTGCGCCGCATCGTCGGATTGGATGTTTTTGAATGAAACGAGCTCCACGTCGATGAGCTGGAGGCTGTCGCCCTTGGGATCATCAGTCTTTAAGAGCGCCACATCCGAAATGTAAAACTGGAACAGTTGAAAGCGCAACTTCATGTTGTCGGCATAGGCATAGTCGGCATTGAACATCTTGAGTTTGTTCTGCTCGTACAAGCCCCGGAAATTGAGGGTCAATTCGCCGCCGGTATCACTTTTGTCGTCATCGTTGTCGCAAGTCCAAAGGCTAAAAGCCAGCAAGAGCGAAAGCAATAGATTGATTTTATTCATGGTTTTAAAGGCTTTTTGAAACAACTGTTCAAAAATAGGTTTTCTCAAAGTATTAAACCGCAAAATGGAGGATTTGGTCGGGAGTGGACAATGATTTTTGTTGGGGGGGTAAATTTTAACTAAAAGTTGAAGCACCAGTATAGTGCGAGACAATACCAACCACTACGTGGGCGCTCGTCGGTCCCAAAATGCTCGCTGCGCGAGCGGGCTCGACGGTCGCAGGTTTCTAGATCCTGCTTCTGGTTGAGCAGGCGGAAAAAACTGGACGCGTGGTAGGCTCTAAAGCCTGCGACCGTCGAGCTGACGCGCAGCGTCATCAAAAGATCGACGAGCGCCCACGTAGTGGTGTGTAAAATGTTAAAAATCATCCTCCAACCACACATTACCACATCTCCCCAAAAATTCCGTTTTTTACACCCAAAACCTGCCACCATGAAAACCTTCGCGCTCCTTGTCTTACTCGCCCTATTCATCCCCCTCCAGGCCCAGGTCGACCTGCTCATCACCCAAGTCAACATCGTCGATGTAGCCACCGGGAAAATCCTGCCCAACCAGATTCCTGGCCATGGGCGTCACGGCGGTACGCGACTGTGCGGGCGACATCAGTTTATCGGTACTCCAGTGGCGCAAGGAAATCCAGGAAGGCAAACGGGTAGGCCCACGAATTTTTACGTCCGGACCCAAACTGGAAGGCAAAAAATCCATTTGGCCGGGCGATCTGGAAATTGCCACGCCCGCCGAGTTGCAACAAGCCCTGGACTCCCTGCAAAAACTCAAGGTGGATTTTGTCAAAATCACCGACAATACCTTGGAGCCACAATTGTTTCTGCAAAGCATCCGCGAAGCGCGCAAACGGGGTTGGAAGGTCACGGGGCACATTCCGGTCGCCTTGACTCTTTAGGAGGTAGCCGGAGCGGGTTTGTCAGCCATCGAGCACCTGGGCTATGTGATCCGAGCCGCCTCTCCGCAGGAGCAGGAAATCACCAAACAACGCGCGGCAGGCACCTTGAGCGCTCGCCAGGCCAACGAACAATTCCTCGCCACCCTGGACACCTTCACCGCCTTGGCCAATTACCGCAAACTCGCCGCCAATGGCACCGCCGTGGTGCCCACCATGATTGGCAGCTACGCAACGGCCTATCTGGATCAAAACGACCACAAAAACGATTATTACCTCACTTATCTAGGCCCCGAGTTCAAACGCACTTACCAATGGCGCATCGATCGGGCCATGAAGGACGACTCGGCTGCCATCGACCTGCGGCACCGCATGTTTGAAACGGCTGCTTCGCTGCTGCCCTTGTTGCATCGGGCAGGCATGACCATCATTGCCGGAACCGACGC
>JAAFHQ010000223.1 GCA_013298445.1 Chitinophagales bacterium
CCTACACCACGCTCTTCCGATCTGTCCATTATCCCCGAGTTTTTGAGCTACTTCCTCGGCTACTACCAGCGTAGAATCAAGTACTTCAACCTGGTGTTTAAAGTAATCTTCGATGTCTTGCCGGATCAATGGGTAATGGGTACAAGCCAGGAGCAAGGCTTCAATGTCGCTAAAACCGGGATGGGCCAGGTAGGTATCCAAAATGGCCCTACTGGCCTGATTGTGCACAAAACCTTCCTCAATCATGGGGGCGAGTAGGGGAGTGGCGAGGGATTCTACTTCCAGGCTGGGCCGTACCCGGTGCAGTTGTTTGTGGTAGATGCCAGATTGGATGGTGGCTTTGGTGGCGATTACGCCTACACGGTCAAAGCCTTTTTTGGCCACTGCGCCGACCAGTGGATCAACGACATTGACAAAAAGGGCCTGTTCACGGAAAAAATCGAGCAGCACATCATACGCCGCCGAAGAGGCTGAATTACATGCCACCACGATCATTTTGCAACCTTGATCGAGCAGGAATTTACTGATGCGCAAACAATAATAGCGGATGGCGTCGGCGGATTTGTCGCCGTAAGGTAGGTGGGCAGTATCGCCAAAATAGATGATCTCTTCGTTCGGTAATTTTTTAACAATGGCATTGGCCACCGTTAAACCTCCAATTCCTGAGTCAAAAACACCAATAGGTTGAGATGCGAGAGCCATAAAATGCTAAAAGGTTGAGAAGTTGAGGTGTTTAGGTGTTGAGAAGTTGAGGCTACCGCAGCAACTTAGACAAGAATGTTGTTCAATCCGCTGCGGTAGCCCCAACTTCTCAACTTCTCAACCTCTGCTACTAGAGTCCCAGTTTTTTCTTTACCATAGGCGCTACGTCCATCGTTGCATCAAAGTACAACAGGATACCCTGGTCAAAAATGTAGGTATACCCACCTTCAGTAGCCACTGCTTTTACAGCAGCATTGAACTCGTCCAAAATAGGCTTCAACAGCGTATCTCTTTTGGTTTGGAGCAACTGGCTCATTTCTTGTTCGTAAGCAAGAATTTTCTGGCGTTCTTCCTCGAGTTTCTTCTCTTCTTCTTCCTGCTGTTTGGGTGGTACCAAACCAGCCTCTACTCGCTTCTGGAAGTCTTGTACCTTGGTTTGGAAGGCAGTGACCATATCCTGGCCTTTCTTTTGCAATTGCTTTTGATAAGCCTCCATATCAGAGTCAGCCTGCTTCACCTTAGGCAGTTCTGCCATCATAGCTTGTGAATTGATGTAGCCAAATTTTTGAGCTTGGAGGGCTACAGTACAAAACACTGCGAAGATGAACATAAAGCCTGTCTTCATAAACTTGTTCATTGTTGTCCGTATTTGCGATTTTAAATTTTCGAATTGTCCGAAAATCGCGCAAAAATAACCTTTTTCAGATTATTTCAAGCGATTGATGATGTCATCGGTCTTGTCGTACTGCGGATTAGAAAAAATCATACCCGCTGAACCACCTTTGTCGAAGATGAAATCATAGCCACGCTCTTTTGCGTAAGCTTCGATGGCCGCGTAAACACGATCCTGGATGGGCTGCACCAACTCTTTGCGGCGTTGGAACAGGTCTCCATCGGGTGAAAAGCGTTTGCGTTGCATTTCGCGAACCTCCGATTCTTTCTTCACAATCTCGTCTTCACGCTGTCTGCGGGCTTCGTCACTCAAAAGGACTTGCTCTGCTTGAAAACGGTTGTATAGGCTCTTAATTTTATCGTATTCCTGTGCAATTTCCTGGCGCCAGCGGGCGGCCATCTTGTCCAATTCATCACCAGCAGCCTTGTATTCATTGACACTTTCGAGGATGCGGGATACATCAACACTGGCAATACGTTGGGCTTGTACCATCAGGGCAAAAGCTGGAACCAAGGCCAGAACCAATATTGCTTTCTTAATGAGGTTGAATGTTTGTTCCTTCATGGAAGTTCTATTTTTGTTTTGTGACGAAAATTTGCAATAATGTAACGGGAAGTTTGGGGAAAAGAAAAGCGACAAAGGATGGTTTAACTAATGCTTAACCAATGCAGGCCCTATAGCGCTCGGTATAACAAAATTTTAGCATTTTTTACCGCCCCTTTAACGTTTCCCAATTCCTGATCCATACATCGGTTTGGATAAAGGGAATTTCAATTTTGTGTTCCCGGAATACTCTGTCTATCTCAAAGCGGATGTCGCTTTTTACATCTTCAATGTCCATGAATTCGGTGGACCAGAAATAAACTTCAAAGTCCAGGCTTGAGGTTCCGAACAAAACCATTCTGGCATTCACCTCGGGGGAGGGCAAGACTTTAGGGTGGTTTTTGGCCACGTCCACTAATATTTGTTTGACCAAATTAGTGTCTGAACCATAGGCTACACCTACAGCAACGGTAAAGCGGGCTACATCATCGCCGTGGCTCCAGTTGGTCACGTTGTTGATGACCAATCGGGAATTGGGCACAATCACACTGCGGTTGTCACGAGTTTGGACTACAGAGGTACGGGGGCCAATGCGGCGCACTTTACCCACCAGGCCGTCCAACTCCACCCAGTCACCTACTTCCACCGAACGTTCAAACAACAACAAAATCCCCGAAAAGAAGTCGTTAAAAGTTTGTTGCAAACCAATCCCCACGCCCACCAATAAGGCAACCGCACCACCCGCAATAACGGTGATGTTCACGCCTACAAAATGAAGGGCGATCATTCCGGCAATAAAATAGATGAGGTAATTGACGAGTTGGTTGAAAGCAAATTGTGACCCAATGTTGATGCTGCGGCGGCGGTAAAAATTGGCCAAAAACAAATGGATAATCAGCCAAATCAGGAGTTGCGCCAGTAAAATAACCAAAGATGCGATCAGTACATTGGAAATGCGCAGGGCATAGTTACCCTTGCCTACTTTACCCTCAAAAAAAGTGAAGTCAGTTTGAAACAAACTCAGCATCGCCATCAAGGTAATGACGTAAACCGCATATTTAATGTACCGATTGGAGGTGCTGAAGGTACGTTGCAAACCACTGCTACCCCCACCCAAAATTGGATTTTTTACTGTCCCTTGAGCTTTAAAAAACTTGCGCAAAATAACCCGACCTAAAATCAGGTCTACAATGAAGGCAGTTTGCCAAAGCATCAGCCCCTGGATCAGCGTAGAAATCCCAATCCAGCGCATTTTATCCTGATACAAGGTGTAGTCTACCTTACAAGTCCACATCCAGGTCAGGATGATCAGGTATAAAAAAAGTGGTTGAAAGCGCCGTCTTACTTGTCGCCGCCGGACTTGTTCTACCTCAAATCGGCGGAATAACTTGCGCAACAACCAGAACATGATCAGCCAGTCGAGTGCCAACAAGCCCAATGTTTGTAATGAGGCAATTGTTAATTGTGCACCACTTATTTGAAAACTACCTAACTCAAGGATTATTTTGGACCAAAAGTTTTCCATATTTACGCTATTAAAAAATGCAGTATTGGCATTTTTAAAGTTCAAAGAACGATAAAAAAACATGATCATCCAAGGCCAGATTATTGATATTCACCAAAGAAGGATTTTTCCGGGGGAGCTGCAAATTTCCCAGGGTTTCATCAAACAGATTCGCCCATTACAAAGTGCGCCGCAGCGGTACATCTTGCCAGGACTGGTGGATGCCCATGTACACATCGAGAGTTCCATGCTGATTCCCTCCGAATTCGCACGACTGGCCGTGGTGCAGGGAACGGTGGCAACGGTGTCGGACCCACATGAAATCGCCAATGTGTTGGGCATTGCCGGAGTGGAGTACATGATTCAAAATGGGCAACAAACCCCGTTCAAGTTTTTCTTCGGCGCACCCTCCTGTGTACCAGCTACCACTTTTGAAACCGCTGGCGCGGTGATTGATGCGGATGGAGTTAAAACCCTGTTGGACAAACCCGAAGTCAAATACCTGGCTGAAATGATGAATTACCCGGGGGTACTTTTTGCGGATGAAGGGGTGATGGCGAAAATCAAGATTGCACAACAGCTGGGCAAACCCATCGATGGCCATGCGCCCGGGCTACGGGGAGCAGATGCGCAACGCTATTTTGCGGAAGGCATCAGCACCGATCACGAATGTTTTAGTTATGATGAGGCTTTGGAAAAATTAAAACTGGGGGTAAAGGTGCTGATCCGGGAAGGCAGTGCCGCCAAAAATTTTGCTGCATTGATTGATTTATTGCCCCAATTCCCGGCACAAATCATGTTTTGTTCCGACGATAAACACCCCGACGACCTGATTCAGGGCCACATCAATCAACTAGTGGCTCGTGCCCTAATGGGTGGTTGTGATTTGTACGACACCATCCGTGCGGCAACCATCAACCCTGTGGAGCATTACAAACTGGAAGTGGGTTTATTGCGAGAAGGTGACCCCGCCGACCTGATCGTGGTGGAAGATCTGAGTTCCTTTGAAGTGGTGGAAACCTACATCAATGGACAAATGGTGGCTCGCCGGGGGCAAAGCCTGTTGCAATCCGTAAAAGCAGCCGTGCCCAACCAGTTCAATACTTCCCTAAAAAAGCCCCAGGATTTTGCGGTTCCATTTGGCAAAGGGGGCAAAGTTCGGGTCATCGAAGCCATCAATGGTGAAATTGTCACCAAGAGTTCTTTGGCCGATCTGCCCAGTATCGCGGGCATGGTGCTGAGTGACGTCAATCAGGATATTTTAAAAATCACGGTCGTCAATCGTTACGCCGATGCGACACCCGCGGTAGCTTTTATCAAAAATTTTGGCCTGAAAGAAGGGGCAATCGCTTCCTGTGTGGGCCACGATTCCCACAACATCATAGCGGTAGGGGTGGATGACGCTTCGATTTGTAAAGCGGTGAATGCCATCATTCGCTCGAAAGGAGGCATCTCAGCCGTTAATCATCAGGAAGAAAAAGTGCTGCCGCTACCCGTAGCCGGAATCATGACCAATGCCGATGGCTACCAAACGGCCAAACTGTACAGCGAGATTGATCATTTTGTCAAAGAAAACCTGGGTTCTACCTTACATGCGCCCTTTATGACTTTGTCCTTTATGGCTCTACTGGTGATTCCCGATCTCAAACTCAGCGATTCGGGTTTGTTCAGTGGAAAAGACTTTGCTTTTGTGGAACTATTCACATAATCAATATCTTTGTGCTGAAAATTTTTTAATCCAAGGTTTCATGCAAGTTTTTGCCAAAATCGTTTCAATCATTTTTCATCCATTGCTGGTGTTGACCTACATGTTGGTGTTGTTTTTGCTGATCAATCCCTACATTTTTGGTGTACACAATATTGCGGAGCCTTTTGGGATGCAACTGGTTTTGCGGGTGTTTTTGTCTTCTTTTTTCATTCCTATGGTTGCGGTGCTGATGTTGCGTTTTACGGGTTTGGTGCAATCCCTGGAAATGCCCGACCGGCAGGAACGCATCATTCCTTATATTGTTACGGGAATTTTTTACCTCTGGTTGTTCCGCAATTTAGTGGACAATACCACCATTCCCCGTTTGTTTACCAGTTTTGCCCTGGGCACTACTATTGCCCTGTTCCTGGCATTTTTCATCAATCTTTTTTCCAAAATCAGTGCCCATGCCGTGGGGATGGGAGGAATCATCGGGATGCTGGTGTTGCTGATGAGCTATTTTCCTGATTATAACGCAATCGCCATCCCTGTTCAAGGGGGTGAAGTGCTGGAAATCAGTACCACGGCACTGCTGCTGTTTGTTTTGATCTTGGCGGGCTTGGTGGGTACTTCACGTTTGAGTTTAAAAGCCCACGAGCCAATGGATTTGTACGGTGGCTACTTTATTGGCTTTGTTGGACAAATGATTGCCCTACGTTTTATCATGTAAGTGAAAAGTGAAAAGTGAAAAATAATATGCTTGCTGGTTTGTGAAATGATGATATGGACGGTGGAAGACAAAAGGTGAACCTGCTTTTCACTTTTCATTTTTCATTTTTCACTTAATTCCCGTATTTTAGTCAGCGAAAACCCGCTGACCATGAAAGGATTATTCTACGCATTCATCTTCCTGAGTTCTACTACCTGGGCCTGGGGCCAACAACACCTCATCGGAGATGGGAAAGCCCCTTATCATATCTTCAGTATTTATTTTGGAGGTGGTTCTCATTACATTGATAAAGAGCAAATCGATGCCTTGAATAAATTCCTGGATGAAATTCCGGACGTGGATAGTCACGACGTGAGCATTCATGGCCATACCGACAACATTGGCGGGGCGGAATACAACCAATGGCTTTCTCAAATGCGCTCAGACAATTCCTTACGCTTGTTGCTGGATAAAGGCCTGCGGAGTGAAATGATTTCCATCCAGGATTTTGGCCAGTTCAATCCACTTTTCGACAATTCGACCTGGGAGGGCAGGCGCAAAAACCGCAGGGTGGATGTGATTGTGTGGCCGCCAATACAGTGAAAGTTTAGGGGTTGAGGAGTTGAGGCTACCGCGAGCAACTTAAACAAGGATTTTGTCTAAGTTGCTCGCGGTAGCCTCAACTCCTCAACTTCTAAACTCCTAAACTCAACTACAATCCCTACCTTTGCCTCCATGGAATTTTCAATTCAATCCCTCAGCCCGATTCAATGGGGCATTTTGCTCCTGGCCGCCTTATTCATCGGTATGGCCAAAGGAGGAATTTCCAACCTGGGTATGTCCGTTGTCCCTCTGACTGCCTGGTATTTCGGAGGGAAATTTTCTACGGGTTTGATCTTACCCATGCTCATCGTAGCAGACTTTACCGCAGTATTGTACTATCGCAAAAATGCGGAATGGAAATACTACTGGAAGTTATTGCCCTGGACCGTCGTTGGCGTTGTTTTTGGTACTTGGTTGGGGCAAGTGGTGGACGATTGGTTGTTCAAGCGCATCATGGGGGTAATTTTTGCGGGTAGTGTGGCTTTTATGTTGTACCGGGATTATCGGGGAATTACGACTATTCCACAGCAATGGTGGTTTGCGGCCTGCATGGGAATTTTAGCAGGAGTGACCACCATGTTTGGAAACCTGGCTGGAGCAGCTACTACGGTGTTTTTTCTGGCCATGCAATTGCCCAAACAAAGCTACCTGGGCACGGCAGCCTGGTTCTTTTTTTCGATCAATTTGGTCAAAACACCGTTTCAGATTTTCTTTTGGGGCACCATATCCTGGGATACGATTCAAATCAACCTGTTGTTGGTTCCGGTCTTGCTTTTTGGAGTGGCAGCGGGTATTTGGCTGGTGCAGCGGTTTTCGGATCGCTTTTTTCGGCGGATGACGATTGGCTTGTGTATTGTGGCGATGGTACTTTTGTTTTTATAAGGTGAATTTTGAATTAATTGATTTTTAACCGCAGAGTTTCGCAGAGTACACACAGAGTTTCTCGGAGTTTCTTTTCGTTTTAAGGAGTTTTGCCCCCTCCGGTGGCTGGAGGTCCGGCACTTTTAAAATTTGATTGTTTTGTTCCATTGGTGTTCATTTAATGCGCCTCTGTGTAATCTTTGCCACCGAAGGTGGCCTAAACTCTGAGAAACTCTGTGTGTACTCTGAGAAACTCTGCGGTAAAAATATGTTTAGGGTGCGAGATGAATTGTTAGAAAAACCTATTAGTTCCTTGCTATTCAATGGAATTAATTCAAAATTCACGTTTTTTATAAAAAATCTTACCCATTTCAAACTTTCCCCCACCTACCCGCATCCTTAGGACATAACACAACTTGAAAAGCCGATCCTTTGGAGCAACAAACGGAAATACTACTGCGCAAAGCCAGAGAGGGCGACCAACACTCGCTGAACCTGCTCTTTCGGGCCTGGTACCGCCGGGCTTACCAGATGGCCATGCGCTATGTGTCGGACGAACACATGGCCCGCGAAGCCGTGCAACACACTTTTATGTCGGTGTACCAGCACCTGGATCAGTTGCAACAAACTGAAAAGTTCGTCAGTTGGCTGTACCGCACCGTGATCAATTGTTGCCACATGGAGGGGCGCAAAAAGCAACGCTCGCGCCTGACCAGTTTTGATGTGCCCGAGGCCCGGCAACCCCGTGCCAAAATGCCCGATCACGATCTGCAACTGGCCGAACGCAACCGCCTGCTGATGCAAGCCGTGGAACAATTGCCCGAAGAGCAACGCACCATCGTCATCCTCAAAGAACTGGATGGTTTGAAATTTAGAGAAATAGCTGACTTGTTGCAGATTTCCGAAAATACCGCCAAGTCACGCCTTTATGTAGGACTCAAAAACCTCAAACAAATTTTGACGCAACAGCGCCTGATCAAAGAGATGTACTATGAAGAATGAAGATGAAATCATCAAACTAATGGATCTCCTGTATGGCGAAGGGGCTGCGGATGCAGCAGCAGACAAAGCCTGGTTGCAGGAACATCCCGAATTGGCGCAGGAACTAGAAGACTTGCAGGAAGTGCGTGGCGCTTTGCAAAGCATACCCATACCCGATGCGCCCATGATGCCCTGGCTGATGCCGACTGCTGGAGCCCCGGCACCGCTGATCCGCAAATTGAGCTGGCCTTATTGGGCCGCGGCTTCAATTGCACTGGTAATATTTGGCTTTTTATTGGCCAAAATTCAGGTGCGATTTGACGCAGGGGA
>JAAFHQ010000224.1 GCA_013298445.1 Chitinophagales bacterium
AGGCGGGAAGAAAAACTCAAAAGCTGGTCGGCAATTGGGCGGATGTTTAAGGAGGGGCAATCTTTTGGCCAATATCCCTTGCGCTTTGTATGGCTCCCCATGGAGGCCGGGAGTGCTGATTTTCCTGTACAATTCACGGTAAGTGTCCCCAAAAAGAAGTTCAAAAAAGCGGTAGATCGCAATCGCCTGCGCCGCCAAATCCGCGAAACCTACCGGCTCCACAAGCAGATCCTCTACCGCAATCTTGACCCTACCCAACAAGTTTATGCCCTGATGGTGATTTATGTAGCCAAAGACATGCTGGAATATCCCGAGATTGAAAACAATATGAACCGAGGTTTGCGGCGCTTGTCAAAAATTTTGCGCGAACTCCCGCCTCAACCAACGCCAAAGGAGTATTAAAGGTCTTTATGGGGCGCTATTTTTCACCTGATGATTCTTTACCAATGAATACATTTTTACGCTATATCCTTTTGAGTTTCGTCTTAGTCTGTGGGACACTTTCTCCTGCTTTTAGCCAAAAATTTCTGGCACTGGAGCGTTACGGCAAAGTCAAAAACATTCGAATCCCTATCGGTACCGTGATCACTTACCAAATCCGCGAAGGGCAGGGCTGGAATACTTCAGAAATTGTGGATTTGAACTTTAAAGATTCGCTGGTCATTTTTCCCAAAATTGCCATGCCGCTTAAGAACATTGTGGCACTCCGTTACGATCATAATTGGGCAAAGGGAATAGGGACTTCTTTTCGGATGTTTGGCTTGAGCTGGTCGGGCCTGGCACTAGTGGGAACATTAACCGATAAAAATCCGACCACCAATTATGAATGGAGCGATGCCATTATATCGGGTAGTGCTTATGCGACGGGCTTTTTACTGCCGCGCATTTTTAAACATAGAATAGTGGAATTGGGCAAACGCAAGCGCTTGCGCATCATGGATACACGGCCTTCGGAGCGCTAATTGTTTTTCAATAGAAAATATTCAACCCCCAATCGGTATCCATTCAATCCCAATCCCACAATACTGCCCACACAACGTGAGGCGAGGTAGGAATGATGGCGGAATGCTTCCCGGGCATGGATGTTGGAAATATGCACTTCTACAACGGGGGTCTTAACTGCGCTGATGGCATCGGCAATGGCCACCGAGGAGTGGGTAAACGCCCCGGCATTGATGATGATGCCGTCAAAAGAAAAACCTACCTCGTGGATTTTATCAATGAGCTCCCCTTCGTGGTTGCTCTGAAAATAATGCAAGTCCACATTGTGAAAGGTGGATACCAAAATTTCAAAATAATCCTGAAAAGTCTGTCTCCCGTACACTTCAGGTTCACGTACGCCGAGGAGATTGAGGTTGGGTCCGTTGAGGATGAGGAGCTTCATAAGTGAAAAGTGAAAAGTGAAAAATGAAAAATGAAAGCAAAAAACTACTGGTAAACCTGCTTTTCACTTATCACTTTTCGCTTTTCACTTATTAATTGGCCAGTTCCGACAAAAATTTCACCCGCACCATCAAGATTTCGTCCATGGTAATGTCGTCGTCTTTGAGGGCTTTGTAGGCTACTTTGGCGTCGTCGGTATCGGTACTCATGAAATAATCGTAGATATCGTCCCGGATGGCTTCATCCATGGTGTCGTCCAGGTAGTAGTCGATGTTGACTTTGGTGCCGGAAAGCACGATGGCGTAGAGTTCCTCCAGCAATTCATCCATCGTAATGTCGTTGGACTCGGCGATGTCTTCCAGGGGAACTTTGCGGTCGATGCTTTGGATGATGTTGACCTTGATCTTGGATTTGTTGGCCACTTGTTTGACCACAAAATCGGTAGGCCGATCAATCTCATTTTCTTCAACGTACTTTTTGATCAGTTCGATGAAGGCTTTGCCGTAGCGTACTGCTTTACCCCGGCTGACACCCGAAATATGGACCATATCGTCCATCGAGATGGGGTACTGCGTGGCCATGTCTTCCAGGGAAGGATCCTGGAAAATCACATAAGGCGGCACGTTGTGGCGCTTGGCTTCTTTACGGCGCAGGTCTTTGAGCAAGCCAACCAATGCTTCGTCCAGTACCGAAGTACGATTGGTTTCTTCATTGTTGATGTCGATTTGCTCTTTTTCGTAATCGTGGTTGAGCGGAATTTGAATGGGGTAGGTCTTTTTCAGGAAATCCCGCCCTTTATCGGTCAGTTTGAGCAGACCGTAACTTTCGATGTCTTTGTACAAAAGGTCTTGTAACAAGGCATGGCGGTAAACTGATTCCCAGAAATTGACATCTTTACCTTTACCTACCCCGAAGGAAGGTTTTTTGGTAAAGAGGTAGTCTTTGATTTCTTTGGTTTCCGTGCCATGTACAAAATCGAGCAAGGTTTTGATGGTGAAGTTTTCATCCAGCTCATCAACCACTTTCAGTGCATCCTGCATCTCTTTGGTGACCTCGATCTTTTCCTTAGGATAACGGCAATTGTCACAAAGGCCACAATTGCCCCGATCGTATTCTTCTCCAAAATAGTGCAACAGGAACTGACGGCGGCAAGCGGTGGTTTCCGCGTAAGCCATTACCTCCTGCATCAGTTGAGAACCCATTTCACGCTCGGCCACCGGCTTATCGCGCAGGAATTTCTCCAACTTGAGCATATCCTTGTAGGCATAAAATGCGATACAACGCCCTTCCAAGCCGTCCCGTCCGGCGCGCCCGGTTTCCTGATAGTAGTTCTCGATGCTTTTGGGCATGTCGAAGTGAATCACAAAACGTACATCCGGCTTGTCGATCCCCATGCCAAAGGCGATGGTAGCCACGATGACGTCCACTTCTTCCATCAGGAAATCATCCTGGGTTTTGGTACGGGTTTTGGCATCCAAACCAGCGTGATAGGGTGCTGCTTTGATGTCGTTGACCTGGAGTACCTTGGCAATGTCTTCGGCGGCCTTCCGGCTTTGCACGTAGATGATGCCAGACTGGCTGGGCAAACTTTTGATCACCTGGATGATCTGGCGCATGGCTTGCTCTGGTTTTCCTTTGGGGCGTACCTCGTAATAGAGGTTTTCGCGGTTAAAGGAAGACATGAAGGCGTGCTCGTTGCGCAGGCCCAGGTTTTTCAGGATATCCGATTGTACCTTGGGCGTAGCAGTAGCGGTCAAGGCAATGATTGGCACTTCCTGACCTATCCCGTCCAGCATCGAACGAATCCGGCGGTATTCGGGGCGAAAATCGTGTCCCCATTCCGAGATACAATGCGCTTCATCCACCGCCACAAAAGAAACGTTGACGGTGCGGAAAAATTCGATGTTCTCGTCTTTGGTGAGGGTCTCGGGGGCAATGTAAAGCAACTTGGTATTGCCGTCGTTGATGGCTTGCTTTACCAACTTCATTTGCGCTTTGGTCAGCGATGAGTTCAAAAAATGGGCTACATCGTCGCTTTGACTATAACCGCGAATGGAATCCACCTGGTTCTTCATCAGGGCGATGAGGGGTGAAATGACGATGGCGGTTCCCTCTGCCATGAGGGCGGGCAATTGATAGCACAATGATTTACCTCCTCCCGTGGGCATGATCACAAAAGTATCTTCGCCGCTGAGTAAGTTATTGATGATTACTTCCTGGTTGCCTTTGAACCCGTCAAAGCCGAAGTATTTCTGCAAAGCCTCTTGCAATGTTTCTTGCGTCACTGTCATGGCTCTCGTGCTTTGATCTTTTGTTTTAGCTTACTTTTGCGCAGCGCCGCCGTTCAGTAATACCGTGGTGGATGCGTTTCAGTAGTTTTTGTGAATTTCTAAAAACTAAATATAACCAGAAATTAGGATAAAACATATACCTAACTGGTTTTTTTAGTGCAATTGTCTGGTTTTTTCCAGCCACGTTGAAGGGGCTCGAAAAAAGCATGCGAAGATAATTAATTATTTCACAAAAACAATTGAATTTTAACCAATTATCTAAAAGCTTTGAAAAAAGCAACAAGTAGAGAAACATCAGGATGAAGGCTGCCGAAAACATTATTTTGAGTACTGCCCGCGAAACCATAGATATTGAGGTGACAACGCTTCAAGACCTAAAAAATAGCTTGGACGAGGGCTTTGTAGCAACAGTGGAAGCCATCTACAATTCTCCGGGTCGGGTGATTCTGACGGGGATTGGTAAAAGTGCAATTGTGGCTCAAAAAATTGTCGCGACTTTGAACTCTACGGGCACCCCGGCTATTTTTTTGCACGCTGCGGATGCCATCCATGGGGATTTGGGTATGGTGCAGGCGCATGATGTAGTGATTTGTTTGTCCAAAAGTGGCGAAACTCCGGAAATCAAGGTATTGGTGCCCCTGGTTAAAAACATGGGCAGCATGCTCATTGGTATGGTAAGCAACAAGGAATCCTACCTGGCCAAACAAGCCCGCTACATTTTACATACACCGATTGATAAAGAAGCTGATCCGAACAACCTGGCGCCAACGGCCAGCACTACTGCCCAAATGGCAATGGGTGACGCACTGGCTACTTCACTATGTGCTTTGCGGGGTTTTTCCCCGCGTGATTTTGCGCAGTTTCATCCCGGAGGGTCATTGGGTAAACAGCTCTATCTGAGGGTCAGCGACCTTTACCCGCACAACGCTTGCCCCAAAGTGAGTCCTGACACCAATCTAAAACGAACTATTCTGGAAATTACTTCTAAAAGGCTGGGAGCCACTGCCGTGGTAGATGAGCAGGAAAAAGTATTGGGCATCGTGACCGACGGCGACCTGCGTCGGATGTTGGAGCGTTTGGACAATTGGACCGATGTATTGGCCAAAGACATCATGACGGTACAGCCCAAAAGTGTAACCGAACATACCATGGCCGTTCATGCGCTGGAGATCATGCGCAATCACAGCATTTCACAATTGTTGGTGGTGGACGAAAATGAACGGTATGTGGGGGTGGTGCATTTGCACGATTTGATCCGGGAGGGGATCGTGTAGGGTCGGCCCTACGTATTGCCCGTCACCGCAATTTTTCATTATCCGCATGCCGCTGTGCGTCCCGCGTTGTCTTTTTTTCCAAATTTTTCCGCAACGCCTCCGTCAAATCCACTCCGGTTTGATTGGCCAAACAAATGAGCACAAACAACACATCCGCCATTTCATCGGCCAAATCCTCTTTGGCAGTCAATGCATCCGCAGGGTTTTTGAAAGACTGCTCGCCGTACATCCGGGCCATCAGGCGGGCTACTTCGCCCACCTCCTCCATCAGGATGGCGGTATTGGTCAATTCTTGGTAATAGCGGATGCCGATGGTGTTGATCCACTCATCTACAACTTTTTGGGCTTCGCTTAACTGCATTATTCTTTGTTTTTGCTGTCGATGAGGATGGTGACCGGACCGTCGTTGAGCAGGCGGACTTTCATATCCGCACCAAATTCACCGGTGCCAACAGATATGCCGGACAGTGCTTCGAGTTTTTGTACAAAAGCCTCGTACATGGGGATGGCAAAATCGGGTTTGGAGGCTCGGATGTAAGAGGGGCGATTGCCTTTTTTAGTACTGGCATGCAAGGTGAATTGGCTGACCACCAAAAGGCCCCCCTTGGCTTCCAACACGGAGCGGTTCATTACATCGTTTTCATCTGGAAAAATCCTGAGGTTGATCACTTTGTTGCACAACCAGTCAATGTCTTCAGTTGTATCTGCATCCTCAATGCCTACGAGGATCAAAAGCCCCGTTTCAATGGCTGATTTTATTTTTCCCTCAATGGTGACCGAGGCTTCGCTGACTCTTTGGATGACGAGGCGCATTATTTCTTTTTGCGTTTCAGGGTGGCTTTTTGGTAACTGCGTACGGCGTAGCTGTCGACCTGGGGCGATTCCTGGGTGCCGTTCCCACTTTGTCGCACTGCTTTAGTCTGCATGCTGAAAAATTCTACGATCAGACGGTCTTTCTCCAACCTATAGTTGTTGACGATGGTGCTCCCTTGCACGCTGAATGCTCCGCTGAATACAGGTCCGGTCCAAAATTGATCCAATGCGATGCCATTGCGTTCATCGATCACCCAATGCCCTTTTGAGGCATCCACTGGTTTGAGGATATAGGGCCGATTGTCTTCGGATTGTTCGCCGTAGATTAGTTGCCAGGTATAGTGCCCAAAGGTGTCAGCAGGCTGAATGTTGAGCTGCATCTTCACTTTTTTGGGCGAATTGCTGTTCCCAGAATACCAGCTTAGCTCACCTTCCCAATTGCCCAGCCAGTTTTGAGGAAAAACTGCGGCAGACTGCCCCTGGCTCAATTGTACCAACAACAAAGCCAGGAACAGCATAAACCCCTTTTTCATATGGAACCGCTTTAGACCTACTTGGCGCTTTTCACCAACTCTGCATCCTTCATCCCATACATAAGGCGGTTGATGTCATTGGCATTCAAGTCCAGTTTACCTTTGATGGTGATGGCCTCGGTAGTGTATTTGATGGGTTCTTTGGAAATAACTTCCATAACCGTTTCTGGCCCGGCACCTCCACAAAAGAAACACATGTTGTAAGGGAAGGCAGAAAAGACAAATTCTTTTTGCCCCCGATAGCCTTCGACAGGAATGATGTAGCCTTTGATTTCGACAGATTTTCCTTCTAGGGCTTTGATTTCGGGGCTAAAGATGGGTACATCCACTTTGAAGCCCAACATTTCGTCGTATTGCTTCTTGAAGGTGACTTTAGCCAGGGTCGTCCAGAGGCTTTTGGCATCCTGGGCTTGTACACTTGAACCAATCATACTCACAAAACCAAGCACGAGACTGGCTACCAACAAAGTTTTTTTCATTTTGTACACCATTTTTATTTGTTAGGGCAAAAGTATAAAAATTAACCATGCTCTGAAAAAACGATCGATCAGAGAATTAAGTTTACTTATAGACTAATTTTTGCCACCCGCAGCTGACCCCGCCTTTCACTGGGCACCACCATTTTGTCGCCAGCGATTTGAATGGCATCCCGAAAACGTAGGCGCAACTTGAGCAATTCGGTGCTCAATAAACTGTGCCGCTCGTTGTCGCCGGTTCCTTTTACTACGTATTCGCTGACGGTATTTTCAAATTTGATTTCGTCATTAAAAATCAAGCGCACATTGGCGGGCGTTTTAAACAGGAAAAAGGAAGAATAAGCCCCATCGTCATCCTGTGAATATTGCTTTTTGTACAACACCTTCTTCCAGTGCTCCTCCCCATCAGGGTGTATAGAAATGGCAAAAATATCATTGTAGTAATAATCAATGGTGCTGCGGCTTACATTGTCGAAACCCATACGGGGTACGTTGGTGGAAAAACGGGTAGAATTGCGGTTTTCTTCCCCGAGGATCAGCATGCCACCATCCTGGCGCAAGACAATTTCATTGATGCCCACTTCAACGAGCCCTCGATTCTGCCGAATTTCCTTTCCTTCCAGATCTGAAACAAAACTGTCGTCGAAAGGATGAAAACGCAGGCGGTGGGTCAATAAATCATTGCGCGGTATGCTGAGGTGGAAATACCCTTCGGCACGTTCAATATTGCGTTCGAAGTAAAGGCCACCTGCACAGAAGCGTTTGTTGCGGTTGTCGATGATGAATTTGACGTCGTAAGTCACCTTATCCTGCATAAACAGGGCAATCTGGTTCAGAATTGGGGTGCTGTTGTCTGCTACAAACAGGTCAAAGCGGTGTTTCTCCCGCCGGCTAAGTACATTGTCTTTTTCGAGCACCATGTACATTTCGCCATCATTGCTTACCAACATGTGCAGTACATCGACACCTTCGGTAAAATCGTCAACCTGGAAACTTTTTTCCCACATTACCTTGAAAGAGGCATTGTCGAACACCAGTACATTGAAGGTGTTCCGGTCGATGTGGTAGACCAAAATCTTGCTGCGGTCTTCGCTGCGTTCCCAGTGAAAATTGGGGGTAAAAAAGGTGAAGCCGTAATCTTTCAGCAACAAAGTCTGCTTTTTATTGGCAGTAGGATCGAAATGATCCGCCCGAAGGATGGTATTGCCTTTGTCGCGGTGGTGGTAAATGACCGTGAAGCTATCGCGCAAATTGTTGACCCCAATGACGGAAGGCTGGCGTTTTTCCAACTCAATCTCCTTGCTCCAACTGCTGCGCATGTTTTCGTCAAAAGCCTGTATTTCAAATTTATCCATGCGGTTGCGAAACAAGAGTACCCGGCCTTTGAGTTCCCCGATTACATCATAGGATACATCATTGCGCAGGGGCAACTCCTCGGATACCACAACCTGTTGCGCCGATATTTTTAGTGTTGCCAACAAGGCGAAAATGAGCAGCAAATATTTCATACCTGATGGTTTTAGACTTTATGAACAGAAGGTGCATAAAGTCTGCTATCTAAAAATAACAATTGTAGTTGGATTTCGGCTACAATTTCCGTCGAATTTGTCTGCCTCTGTGCAGGAATTTTACAATTCAGCCAACACAATCTTCCGATAGCTGATCGACATTTCGTTGCCGGGGTGCAATTGGATGCCAATGGGACCGGAAGCAGCCATCCCTTCCGAGGTGTAGGTCATCACTTGTTTGCCGTTGAGGTATGCGGTGTAGGTGTTGCCGAT
>JAAFHQ010000226.1 GCA_013298445.1 Chitinophagales bacterium
TTTCAAATGCAGCTTGGTAAGCACGCTGTCGGGTATAGGAAAGAGACCTCCCCTCTACCCAGGTAAGTTCATTTCCAAACTGATTTTGCAATTCGGTTATCAGGCGGCTTTTCCCTATCCCTGCTTCTCCAATGATGCTGATGCGGCTGCCTTTACCTTCTTTTAAGTCCAAAAATAAAGAAGAAAGGGCTTGAAGTTCCGTTTCCCGGCCGATGAGGTTGGAACGCAAAGCTCCCTCCCGGTAAATTCCAGGTTGAGTTTTACGACTTTCCAGGCGCCAGGAACGCACCAGTTCAGTTTTTCCTTTAAGGCGCAGTGGAGGAAGTGCATTAAAATTAAACTGATGGTTGGTCAATGCCTGTACTTCGCTGCCTACAAAAACCTCCCCATGCGTTGCAGCATCTTTCAGTCGTGCCGCCAAATTCACAGCGTCTCCCATCACGGAATATTCCTGCCTGCCTTCAGAGCCGATACCCCCTGCAATTACCAGGCCGGTGTTGATGCCAATGTGTAGCCCCAGGTTGGTTCCGTGTTTAAGGTTAAATTGTTCAAGGGATTTAAACATTTCCAGGGCTGCATTACAAGCTAGTTCGGCGTGACGCTCGTGTGCTTTGGGCGCACCAAAGAGTGCCATAATTTCATCTCCGATGAATTTATCGATCGTTCCCTCATGTTCATTCAACACAGGTACCAGGCAATCGAAACAAGCATTCATCAATGCACGAACTACCTCAGGATCATTTTTTTCCGAGAAAGCAGTGAATCCGGAGATGTCGGCGAACATGATGGTAACCAGCTTTCGTTCGCCTCTTAGTTGTAATGACTGATTGGAGTCCGATTCTTTTAGCGCAATTTGTGCCTGTAATGCGGCGATTGCAGCATCAACCGCAGTATCCCCCAACAGGGCTCGTTGGCTTTGCAAAGCCTGGATGGCTAGTTCTAATTGCTGGGTAGTATTCATGAAACTATAGAGATTCCGGGCTGATGTTTGAATAAAATTGAGGTGATCACATAGAAAGTAAAGTTCAATCTACTCGATAGGCATAAAGGCCTATTGGTTTTCCCAAAGTTATTTAATTTTATCTACAATTCCACTTATCTTTAATATAAAAACATGTGGAAACTCCTCAAATACCTGGCCATCCTCTTGGTAATTTTGGTGATTGTAATGCTGTTCAATACCTTCCGTTTGTCCTCCAAACAGATGACTGGTATTCCCTCTGCTCCAACCCTGACCATTGGCGATTCAGTGGTTGGTCATCTAGCCACAGCCATCCAGTTTCGCACCGTTTCGAATGCGGATGTTACCTTGATCGACAGCGCTCAATTTGAAAAATTCATTGCTTTTTTGGCCAAAACCTACCCCTTGGTGCATGCCCAATTGCAGCTTGAGCGGGTCAATCAATATGCTCTATTGTACACTTGGAAAGGCAAAAATACCGGACTCAAACCAGCCTTACTGATGGGGCATTACGACGTGGTGCCTGTGATCCAGGGCACTGAAAGATTGTGGAAACACAAGCCCTTTGCCGCTGAAATCGCTGAGGGTTTTTTGTATGGGCGCGGGACTCTGGATGATAAAGTCACGGTGATTGGCATTTTGGAAGCGGTGGAACACCTCTTGCGAAAAGGGTATCAACCGGAGCGCAGTTTTTACCTTGCCTTTGGCCACGATGAAGAAGTATCGGGCCACAATGGTGGAAAAAAAATCGCCGAATTGTTGGCCGCACGCAAGGTCGAATTGGAATTCGTGATGGATGAAGGTGGAAGCATCCAGGTGGATGCAATTTCCGATATCCCCAAGCCGATTGCTTTTGTGGGTGTTGCCGAAAAAGGTTACACCACCTTAACTCTGACTGCGGTAGGGGATGGTGGGCACTCTTCTATGCCTCCCCCCCAAACCAGCATTGGTGAATTGGCCACCGCCATTGACCAGCTTCAAAAACATCCTTTCCCGGCACGCTTGGAGGGAGCTGTGGGTTATTTGCAAGACTACCTTGCGCCAGAGATGCCCTTCGGCACCAAAATGGCCATGGCCAACCGCTGGTTGTTGAAATCCACCATCATCAGCATGTTGGCGCAGTCGAATCCCGGCAACGCCTCGGTGCGCACCACCATTGCTCCCACCATTCTGGAAGCCGGGGTAAAGGACAATGTATTGCCCATAGAGGCCATCGCCAAAGTTAACTTTCGGATATTGCCCGGCGACTCCGTAAAGGGTGTGATTGCTCATGTCAAAAAGGCTATCGACAATGAGCAAATAAGGGTTGAATCGAATAAAAAATTCGATACCAACCCCTCCCCTGTTTCAGATACCGCCACCTTAGGTTTTCGGCTCATTCATCGCACGATCAAGCGTTGTTTTCCAGATGTGCTAGTCGCCCCTTATCTGGTGCTGGGTGCAACCGATTCGCGTTTTTTCAGCAAGGTTTCTCCCAATGTCTACCGCTTCATGCCCGTGCGCATGAACGACGAAGACCTCAAACGGCCCCATGGCACCAATGAGCGGATCAGCACTACGGATTTTAAAAATGTGGTGAGGTTTTATGTCGAACTGATCCAGGGCAGTTAAGCGCTTTTTAGCCAACATTTACTATCTTGTTTCTTCATCAATTGTTCAACACCATGTTCAAATCATTTGCCCTTCAATCTATTGCTTCGCTGGCTTTTTTGCCGCTCATCGTAGCTTTAAATGCTTGTCAGCCCCAAGCTACACCATCCGCTGACCACGTTCACCTGGAAGACTATTTCTCCAGCACCAGCGACGCGAACCCCAAATCCGGCGGAGTCCGTCTAATTCCCATCAAAACCCCCAAGGGTGAATTCAAGGTTTGGACCAAACGTTTTGGCAACAACCCGAAAATCAAAGTGTTGCTCCTGCACGGCGGCCCGGCTTGCACCCACGAGTATTTTGAGTCTTTTGAAAGTTTTTTGCCGCAGGAAGGCATTGAATTCATTTATTACGACCAGCTTGGCTCGGCGTACTCGGATCAACCCACGGATACCAGTTTGTGGAACCTCCCGCGCTTTGTGGAGGAGGTAGAACAAGTGCGCCAGGCGCTGGGCTTAAACAAGGATAATTTCTACCTACTGGGCCATTCCTGGGGTGGTATCCTGGCCATGCAGTACGCCCTGAAGTACCAGCAAAATCTCAAGGGATTGATCGTGAGCAACATGATGGCCAGTTGCCCCAAATACGGTGCCTATGCGGATAATGAACTGGCTAAACAATTGGATCCCAAAGTGCTGAAGGAAGTACAAGACCTCGAAGCCCAGGGGAAATATACCGACCCACGGTACATGGAATTGCTGATCCCCAATTTTTACGAGCAACACATTCTGCGTATGCCCTCGGCAGAATGGCCGGACGCAGTGAACCGCACTTTTGCCAAGCTCAATTCTGTAATCTATGTGTCGATGCAAGGCCCCAGCGAGTTTGGGATTTCAGGTAAACTGGAAAAATGGGATGTGAGTGCGGAATTGCCCAAAATCAAAACGCCCACCCTGGTCATTGGGGCCAGCCACGATACCATGGACCCGGAGTACATGAAGTGGATGTCGACGCAGTTTCCAAAGGGGCAGTTTGTGTTGTGTCCTAATGGCGGGCACATGTGTATGTGGGATGATCAGGAGCATTATTTCCCGGGGCTGATTTCGTTTTTGGAGCAGTAGTTAGTGCTTTGCTCAACCGCCCCGAAAGTTTGAAACTTCCGGGGCGGGGTTTTAAAATGTGCCATGTGAATTATTTGCTACAGAATTTACTCCGTTTTCAAACTTTTCACTGGGTTCATCAACGCTGCTTTGATGGCTTGATAACTCACGGTGAGTATGGTGATCAACAATGCGCCAACAGCAGCAATCGCAAATACCCACCAGGAGATATCCGTTCGGTAATCGTATTTTTCGAGCCAGTTGTTCAAGAAATAATAGGAAATAGGCACGGCCAGCACCGAAGCGATCAGTACTAAAACCACAAAATCCTTTGATAAAACTTGCCAAAGATTCAAGACCGATGCACCTAAAACTTTCCGAATACCTATTTCTTTGGTACGCTGCTCAGCCACAAAGCTGGCCAAACCAAACAAACCCAGCCCAGAAATAAAAATAGCGAGAATGGCAAAAATCAAAGCCAATTTGCCGATTCGCTGCTCATCGCCGTATTTTTTGGCGTATTCTTCACTGACAAATTGAAATTCAAAGGGGTATTCGGGATTGTACTTTTTAAAAATGCGCTCTATTGCTGCCAAAGACTGATCAGTTGGAATGGACGCTGTCAACCTGATGTTTACGTTATTGATGTTTCCCTTATCAAAATAAACGAATAGCGGGTCAATGGCTTTGAAAGGTGAATCCATGATCAAATCAGCCATCACCCCAGTTACGATCCTTTCCTGGTTTCCTTCACGGAATACGGTGCCGATGGGGTCTTTCAATCCCAATATTTTTACGGCTGCTTGATTGATAATGACCGCGGAGGAGTCGGAAGGCAAGCCACTAAAATCTTTGCCTTCAATCATTTTTACGCCAAATGTTTTGGTAAAATCCACATCTACTGCCATCATATTCACTAAAAAATCGGCATTTTCAGGTTTGCCTTTCCAGTTAGGCACCGGGCTTCTCCACCAGATTTCAGTGATTGGCGAAAAACTCCTATTGACATTTTCTACAGCATTGGTGTTTAACAACTCAGCCCTCAAAGCCTCATAATTTTTCTGAATATCGCTCGACGACTCTACCATGATTAATTGCGCTTGATTGTATCCCATCTCCCTATTTCTGATGTGACTGATTTGCAGATAAACAAGGATGGTAGCCGAAATCATCATTACCGAAACGGTAAATTGTCCTACGACCAATATTTTGCGGGGCAGTGTGGCGTTTTTACCCATTTTGAATGTTCCTTTCAACACTTTGATGGGGTTGAAGGACGATAGATAAAGAGAGGGGTAACTACCTGCAACGAATCCTGTAAGCGCAATAATTGCCAATGCTGCCAACCAAAAATATGGATTTGCAACATCAAGTACGATCGTTTTTTCAACCAATTGATTGAATTGGGGCAATAAAAGCAGCACTGAAAGAATGGAAACAGCAAAGGCAATCAACACGATGAGAAAGGACTCACTGTAAAACTGAAGAGCCAATTGAGTTTTATTGGACCCAATAGCTTTCCGAATCCCAACCTCTTTGCTTCGTTTTTCGGAACGTGCAGTTGATAAATTCATAAAGTTGATGCAGGCAATCAGCAAAATAAACAAAGCAATGATGCCAAACAGACGTACGTATTCTATCAAACCTCCTACATTTTTTCCATCTTTAAACTCGCCATACAAGTGTAATTTTAAAAAAGGAAAAACAAAATACTTACTGATTGCTTTGTCATCTGGCGAACGTTGATGTTTGATTTGATTGATTTGGCTTTCAAGCTGGCTAATGTTCGTATTGGCATTGGTTTGTACGAATACCTGCCATGAGGATCCATACCAATTGGCCATAAATCGTTTGGTATCTTCATCTGAATAATTAAATGGCAGGATGAAATCAAACTTGATCGTGGAATTTGAGGGTACATCTTCCATGATTGCTACTACTTTTACATCAATATCGCTACCAGGAAGCCTGATGATTTTGTCAATCGGGTCGGATTTTCCAAAAATGGCTTCCGCGGTGGATTGGCTCAATACAATAGAATTAGGGTCTTTAAAAATCGATTTTGGGTTGCCATTCAGCGCTTTCCAGGAAAATACATCAAAAAAGTGTTCACTCACTTGATATCCGTTTTTTTTGATTTTGGTATCTTGATAAATCATCACCCTATCTTGTGGATGAGTGGTAACCACTGCATTTTTTACCAAAGCGCTGTTTTTTTCCAATGCATCCGCAAGTGGAAGAACCATGTTCTCATCCGTAAACGTTTGATTGTTAAACGTTCTATTGGCAAATACTTTATAGATCTGAAGCTTATTTTCATGAAATGAATCATACGTGACTTCATCATAGATCCAAAGCGATATCAAGATGGTACAGGTCATGCCGAAGGAAAGGCCTAAAATGTTGATGAGCGAATATCCCTTGTTACTTTGAAGGTTTCTTCGAGCGATTTTGAAATAATTGAGCAGCATGATGTTGTTTTTGATTACTTAGCGGCTTTACCTTGAATGCCTCTATAGTTTATTCCGTTTTTTTAGGATGTTTCTAGGTTCAGAGCCCAAAAACAATGCCAACAAAATAAGAAATTGATAATCAATTAAATAAAAAGATGTTTGCCTAAGAATAATGTCCGTTATTGGTACAAGAGTGTCCGTTTAAGAAAGAGAGATAACTTATAAACTATGACATGGCACAATGAAGGAGTATAGTGCAACTGGACCGTTTTTAATTCTGGTAATAAGTAGCGTCCATCTCTATTTTTCTTCATCTTTTACCAAGCGGATAGTCAAACCTACCAACGGGAAAGTCTCCTTTGCATCCCCAGGTTTTTCGAGTCATCTTTATGGTATCGCTAACGGTGTGGCCGCCCTGACGACTTCACCCTTCACCATAAACTCACTACAAAATGATCTCAAGAACCTGCTTCATCGGTATTTTTACCATCCTGGCCTTTGCTTGCCTCCAAGGCCAAAGCAATGCCAACTTACAAGCCAAATCTGGCAACTTAGTCAAAGCAGTACCCGTCGCTTCAAGTGGGCCTGAGCAAGATTGGCGAACCATTACCGGACACATTCTGGATTTTAACAAAGAAGCCCTGATTGGTGGCGGAGTTCATGGCCGCCTTGGCAACAGTCCTGCTTTTTACGCCGTTACCCAGTTGAAAGGGGAATACCAGATCAGTGTTCCCAAAAGCCAATCGCGCCTGAAATACACCTACGATGGCTTTGATTACGGTGAAATCGCCTTAGGTGATGAAGACACCCTGAATGTGATCCTTTTGTACTACGGTGGCTATGGCGTAAGTCCAGAGCTGGAGGCAATTCAATACACCCAGCCTTCTAAACGAGCATTTTCCATCAAGGTCCGCGGCAAAATCCAGTCAGGGGGCCCACAGCAGGCCATTCGCCCCTATGTGCGCATCGAAGGCACCAAAGACAAAATTTTCCCCGATGCTCAGGGCAATTTTGAGTTTATGGCACCTCCAGGTCGGGATATCATTTCTTTTGAAAGTGAAAACTTTCCCGCACGAAAAGTGCTGTTGCCAGATTTGAGATCGGTGTATATCCCAGTGAAATTGTGGCCGAACAGGGTCGAAGAACCCCAAAAAGAGACTACAGGACCCAGAACCAGAAAGAATAAGCGCCGGAAATAAGATACTATTTAAGATACATACCAAGTAGTGGGGCAAAAATAAGTGATCATTTTTCTTGAGCCAGAGGATTAGATAAGACACTTAAAATGAAACGTTTACTTATCTAATCCTCTGGCAAAATGATCACTTATTTTTTTATCGCCCCTAATCCGGAGGGCCTGGGGAGCATTTTTATTCTCCATTTATTTTAGGTATTTTACCACACCTAAAACCTGCTCCTATGAAGGCCCTCTTTTTTTTGTTCTTAATCCTATTAACGCTCCAAGTTCAAGCCCAAAAGCCCCGTGCCCGCGACATCGGCATCCCTTTTGAAGGCACGCCCGGCAAATACAACGCCATCACCGATGTAAAAGGAGTGGAAGTTGGCTACAGCACCATCATCTCTGGTCAGGGGCAAAACATCCGGGGTAAAGGCCCCGTGCGTACGGGTGTAACCGCCATCCTACCCCGTGGTCGCGTCAACAACCCCGTCTATGCCAACTGGTACACCCTCAACGGCAACGGTGAAATGACCGGCACCACCTGGATCACCGAATCCGGTTTTTTGGAAACACCCCTTATGATCACCAATACCAACAGCGTGGGCGTAGTGCGCGATGCCGTGTTGAAATGGTTTGTGGACCACCACTGGTATCAGGAAGATTTTTGGTACACCTACCCAGTCGTAGCCGAAACCTACGACGGCTTCCTCAACGACATTTACGGCTTCCACGTCAAGGAAAGCCATGCTTATGCCGCACTCGACAGCGCCAAAACCGGACCCATCAAGGAAGGCAATGTGGGCGGCGGCACGGGCATGATGTGTCTGGGTTTTAAAGGTGGCACGGGTACGGCTTCGAGGATTGTCAAAATTGCGGATTCGACCTACACCTTGGGGGTATTGGTGCAATCCAATTTTGGCTCCAAAAAGAATTTTCGCATTGCTGGAGTACCCATCGGCCAATTGTTGAAGGACACCTTGAATTACGAATACAAACAGGCCGCCCAACACTACCGTAAACCCGGCGATGGTTCGATCATTGTTGTCGTCGCCACCGATGCTCCGCTCCTGCCACACCAACTGAAACGTATTGCAGCCCGGGTGCCCCTGGGCGTCGGTATCGTGGGCGGGCGGGGCGAAAATGGCTCTGGCGACATCTTCCTCGCCTTCTCCACGGGCAATCCTGGCGCGTTTCAGCGCGAAAAATTCACCAAAGTAGTCGAGCTGCCCAATGATG
>JAAFHQ010000228.1 GCA_013298445.1 Chitinophagales bacterium
CAATGGCTTTTTCCTCAAAATCGTCTACAAATTTGATGGCTTCTTTGACGCTGTATTTGATTTTTTGGGAAAAAGACAAACGAGACAAGCCGAAAAAGACCCGGATTTTATTGACCCAGCGGTTGAATAAAATCAGGTAATCGTAACCTTTACCGCCCAGTTTGGCAATGAAAGGAGAATACTTAATGAAGATGTCGAAAATATCGCCGTGAAAAATCCAGTAAGATTTGCCTTTGATTTGTAATTCAAGCGTATCGCGCAGGTGGATATTCCCCGAAGAAAAATTGGAGTAACGCCGTAAGGCATCGTCGTGATTCCCGGTGATGTAATACACCTGGGTGCCTTTGGCCGCCATGCGCAAAATGCGCTGGATGATTTGCAGGTGCTCCTGAGGGAAGTAGTTTTTGCGAAATTGCCACATGTCAATAAAATCGCCATTGAGCACGAGGGCATTTGTTTTGATGTGTTTCAAATAATTCAAAAGCTCTTTGGCGTGGCAACCATAAGTTCCTAGATGAATATCTGACAGTATTACAAGATCGAGTTCCTTTTTCATTTTGCAAATCAGATGAGATCGTCCGTATTTTACAAAACAAAGGTCAGTTCTCAATATTAACTGTATGTGAACATTTGATTATGAAAAGATTAAAATTTAGGAGGAAATTGTCCTTGCTCCAAGACTTGCATATTTGTAAAAATTTGGAGCAAGGTCAAAATCAATGGGCAGGCACCAAAATACGGGTGAACTGTGGGCCAGGTGCAGATACTGGGTCAAGGAAAATGGTGTCTTGTGCAATGCGTTGGATACGTGATACTTGTGGGCCATCTTTTAGCTGCATGACCAACTCCTTGCCGTTGTTCTGCACATGCCAGTTGCCTTTTTGCAGGGTATCATCCAGGCTAAATACGGCGGATCCATCATCGAGCAGATCAATCTTAGCCATACGCAGCGCCAGCATCATACTTTCCATGTAACTGCGTTGGGTCGGATCGGCTTGGTTGCGCAGGTTTTCCCTTTTCATGGAATCCAGATCGTAACGCCAACTTCCAATCAATTCTTTTTTCACTTTGGGCCCTTGACAACTGCAAAGCAGGATCAAAAAGAACAAAAATAGGGTACTGAGATTTCGGGACATAATAGTTCTTTTGGATGTTTTTAAAATCAGGGATTATACGGAGTTGAGGAAGGTTGAGAAGGTTGAGGGAGGTTTAGGCTACCGCGAGCGATTTTGACAATGTTCTTGCCTAAGTCGCTCGCGGTAGCCTAAACCTTCTCAACCTTCTCAACTTCCCTCAACTATTCAACTATTTGCCGCAGGTTCTGGCGGAAAGCCCTCGGGCTGGTTCCTACCACCAAACGGAACTGCTTATTGAAATGCGATAGGTTGTTAAAGCCACTGTCAAAGCTGACGGCAGCAATGCTCAAATGCTCATTGGCCAGCAAACGACAGGCATGAGCAACCCTCACTTCGTTGACAAAATGGGTGAAAGTTTTGCCCGTCAGTCGTTTGAAATAGCGACAAAATGCGGGCACAGTCATATTTACTCGACGGGAAACTTCGTCTAAAGTCACTTCTTGTTGAAAATTGGCTTCCACGTATTCGTACACTTCCTGGATGCGTTCCAGGTGCTGTGCCTGGACATCAAAAGCAAACCCATCGGCATTCAGGGAACTGAATTCTTCGGTTTTTCCCAGCTCACGCAGCACCTTGAGCAATTCTACCAAACGGTCAAAAGGCTCCATATGTGCCATCGCTTGTAATTGGGCACCGGCCCATTCACGTGTTTTGCCGTGAAAAATAATGCCTTTGCGCGAACGTTCGAACAAGTGGTGTACCTCGCGCATTTCAGGGGCTTTGAGGAATTCTTTACCCAAAAAATCCTCTTTCATTTGTACTACGATTTCAACCTGGTCCTTAAAATGCCCTTCTGTAAAGCCCAGGTGAGGCAAATTAGGTCCAAGAAAAATCAGGTCGCCGTCTTCGTAATAGGAGATGTGGTTGCCAATGTGGCGCTTGCCCTTTCCTTTGGAAATGTAGACAATTTCGTACTCGGGGTGAAAATGCCAAAAAGGCTTATAGACAGGATCCAGGTCCGTAAATTCCCTGATTGCAAAGGAACTGCCGAATACGGGATCAATCTTTTCTAACAGTGGTTTCATACTCAATTTTGAACTAAAACTAGATTAACTTCTTTTAGACGAAAAAAATGTTAAAAAGTCAAATTTGCATCACTATAAACGCTTGAACCTGCTTGGAAGTTGCCTGGCATTGTCGGGTTGATGTAAAAAATTAACTTATATTTTGCTTAGATTTAAAATCAAAGCAACTTCGATTTTTAACGAACTAGGCTACCTTTGCGAAGTTTTACTATTTGGCAAAAAATTAATCTCAATCAATTTTTATGGTCAAAGCAGCTGATCTGTTGGTTGTTGGCGCGGGCATTTTGGGGACTGGTCATGCCTTACAGGCCTTGCGCAAAGGCTATACGGTGATTTTAACCGAAAAAGACAATGCACCCCAGGAGGCTACGGTGCGCAATTTTGGCCAGGCAGTCATTTCTGGCCTATCCGTTGGCAAATGGCAGCAATATGGTTTGGACAGTTTGGCGTTGTATCAAAGTATCCAGGCGGAATTTGATCTGGGTTTGCGCAACAATGGGTCTTATTATATTGCCTCTAATCCGGGCGAGCTGCAATTGATCGAAGAACTCTACCAAATCAACCAACAGAACAGTTACCCCTGCCAGTGGCTCAGCAAAGCGGAGTGTTTAAAACGGTTGGCGCCATTGCGGGAAGACTATTGCCTGGCTGCCTTGTATTTCCCCCTTGAGCTCAGCATTGAGCCTCGCACCATGATTCATCGTTTGCTGGAGTACCTGAAAAAAAAATACCCGGATACCTTTACTTATCTCCCCAATACGCCTGTGGTGGCATGTACATCAAAAAACGGTTCTGCAATGGCAGAAACCAGTACGGGGTCGTATTTTCAGGCAGAAAAAATCATCATCTGCTCGGGTCGTGAATTCCGATTCCTCTATCCCGAGCTTTTCCGCAGCAGCAATTTGGTGGTTTCTAAATTACAAATGATGCAAACCTGCCCCATGCCAACAATTGCCTTGCCCGGCAATATCTTGACGGGTTTGTCGATCCGGCGGTATGAAAGTTTTCAGCAATGTCCTTCCTGGGCCAGTAAAGACGATAGCGTTTATGCTCAAGCGTTGCTGGATTATGGCATCCACATCCTTTTTAAACAAGCCATCGACGGCTCCATCATCATTGGTGATTCACACGAATATGCTCCTGCTGCCGAGGTAGATCAACTGGGATTTGATACCAATCAGGAGATCAATGAACTCATTCTGGAGGAAGCCAAGCGTATCTTGAATTTGCCCAACTGGAACATTCAAAAATATTGGAATGGTTACTATGCCCAGGTCAAGGGGGCAGATTTGTTTCACCACCACATTGACGAACACATTCAAATTGTCACCGGAATTGGGGGCAAGGGAATGACTTCAGGAATTGGTTTGGCAGGGGCCATCATTCAACAAACTTGGTCATAATGAAAAATAAAATCAAATTGGTCGCTTTTGACATGGCGGGTACAACCGTTCGCGACGAACACGAAGTGGAACACTGCTTTCGGCAAGCCGCCCTGCAAACTGGGCTGGAAATGAGCGAGGCAGAAATTTTGGCAGTACAAGGCTGGGCCAAACGCTTTGTTTTTGAAACCTATTGGGAACGGCAATTGGGGCAACGAGATGGAAATTGGCTAAAGCAAGTAGATCATTCATTTTATACTTTTACCCAAGTTCTTGAAAATCATTACCTTACTCAACCTATTGAGCCTACTGAAGGGGCATTAGAGGTGTTTGCCTTTTTGCGCGAGCGAGGCATCAAAATAGCCCTGACTACTGGCTTCTATCGCAAGGTAAGCGACATTATTCTGGAGCGTTTGGGATGGTTACAAGGCCTGAATGAGCAGTACATCAATACTGGAAATGCTGTGATTGATTGCTCCATTACCAGCGACCAGGTTACCAATGGGAGGCCCGCTCCAGATATGATTTTTTTGGCCATGCAACTGCTGAAAATTGAATCCGCTGCGAATGTACTGTCTGTTGGGGACACTCCTTCCGATATCCAAGCAGGCTACAATGCCCAGCTTGAGCATAGTTTGGCGGTAGCGAATGGGACCCATCCAGCGGAGTTGCTATTTCCTCACCAACCAACAAAAATGTTGGGTACTCTTCGGGATTTGATCCCGTATTTGAAAGAAAATGATTTGTGCTAATTTTTCGCCCTAAATTTTTTTCTATGCTAAATTATTTTATGGTATTTTTTTTGTACTAAATTTATTTGAAAAAAAATTTAGTAGTTTCCGAAAACTATTTACTTTTGCAACGCTCTTATTGCAAAAAGCTGCATGAGCATCGGGAAAATGCAACTTTTTTTGCTTTTTTCTGCCAAATAAAGACAAAGTGTACTTTTTTTGTGCTACTTTTTTTTACAACATTGCTTTTTTGTTTGCATCTTAAAAAAATTACGCCTATATTTGTTCTGAAGTTCCTGTATCTGGGTTCGATCCTAATTTTAGGCGAAATCACCAACAATATCATTGTTATTGATTTCGAGAATCTCGAAGAAGAACATTAACTGGGGTTTAGTTTTACTTAGGGCCGGGGAACTTATTGATCCTCGGTCTTTTTTATTTATACTAAAGTTGTTAACTGGGGTTTAGTTTATTAATTTTATCCATGATCCTTGCGAATTAAATAGGACTCCTGCCTATTTTTCTTTCCTCTTCTTCTTTTAGCCTAAAATCTTTTTATGAAAAAATTGCAACCTTTAGGACTCCTGCTCCTCTTGTTTCTGGCAGGAAGTTGTGCGGTGAAAGTTCCACAACAACGTATACCACAACCCATCGACTTCATCATTCTCCAGCTCAACGACGTTTACGAGATAGCCCCTCTGGAAGGTGGTAACGCGGGTGGTTTGGCCAGAGTCGCCAGTATTCGGAAAGAATTGCTCAAAGAAACTCCCAACGTAGTCACTGTCATCGCTGGTGATTTCCTTTCACCTAGCCTTACCGCCAACCTCAAGTTGGAAACCGGGGAAAAAATCGCTGGCCTTCAAATGATTGAAACCTTGAATGCTATGGGGCTGGACTATGCCACTTTTGGTAACCATGAGTTTGATGAAAGAGACTCCGCCCTGGTACAAAAACGGTTCAACCAGTGTTCCTTCCGTTTTGTGAGTGCCAATGTACGGCGGGTATATACTGGGGGAGCCATTGCGCCCTTCAAACAGACCGTCAAGGGAAAAACCGAACTCGTCCCGGATTTTATCAATCATACCTTTAAAAACACTGTGGGTGATTCCATGAAGCTAGCTTTTACAGGTGTATTGTTGCCTTTTACCAAACGGCCTTATGTGCATTATTTGCCGTTGGAAGAAAACTTTCGCCGTGCGGTTGCCCAAGCCAAAACCCAAAGCGATGTAGTCGTGGCCTTGACCCACCTTGCAGCTGCCGACGATCGGGCGCTAGCTGCGGCAGTACCAGGAGTGCCCCTCTTCATCGGCGGCCATGACCACGACCATCAGGATCACTATGTAGAAAATACCATCATCACCAAGGCGGATGCCAATGCAAAAACAGTGTACATTCACCGCTGCCGCTTTGATCCCAACTCAAAATTGGTGCGGATTCAATCCTCGCTTAAATATGTCAATGCCTCAATCCCTTCTGACCCTGCAACGGATGCTGTAGTGAACAAATGGGTTTCTAAGGTGGACCAAACACTCCGCAACAATGGCTACCAACCCGAGCAAAAAATTGCGACCCTGCGCGAACCACTGGAATGTAAAGAAACGGATATCCGAAGCCGCCAAACCAATTTTGGCGCCATGACAACCCAGGCGATGGAATACGCCATGCCGGGCGCTGATGCCTATTTGATCAACTCGGGCTCCATGCGGATGGACGATAACCTGGTGGGTACAATGACGGTATACGATGTCGTACGCTCTTTCCCATTTGGTGGGGGCTTTGCCCGTCAGGAAATCCCGGGGTCGGAATTGAAAAATTTGCTGGACAATGGCCTGAAAAAGAACAAAACTGAAGGAGGATACCTACAAGTTAGTCACATCAGTGAAGTGAATGGGGCCTGGCAGATCAATGGCAAACCCATCGATGATAAACAAATCTACAAGCTGGTGATTTCTTCCTTTGTGGCGGCAGGTAGTGAAGCCAACTTGGGATTTATGGGCAAATACAAGGCAGACGAACCCAAAATGTTGACCACCACCAAAGGCAAACAAATCAAAAATGACGTGCGGGATGTGGTGATTGAATACATGTCGACGGCGTATTAGTTGAGGGAGGTTGAGGAAGGTTTAGGCTACCGCAGCGATCTTGACAAAGTCATTGTCTAAGCCGCTCGCGGTAGCCTAAACCTTCCTCAACTTCTCAACCTCCTCAACCTCTAATTTCAATAACCCAAATTTGGGCTGGTCATTTCAAAGACAAAGTGCCTTGATTCTCGTCAAGGCACTTTGCATTTTTACACTATGGAAATTGTAATAAAGGTCAAGCAATCTTTGTGACCCGGTTTAGGCCGGGTCTTTTTATTTAACTTTTACTTGCTGCTTTCTCTACGGCCTTCCATACGCGCAGTACGTTTTTGGAACAAATTTTGGCGATGTCTTCTTCGCTATAGCCGCGCTTCAACAATTCAAAAACCAGGTTGGGATATTGAGATACGTCTTTGAGCCCGGTAGGCAGGGAGTCGCCTACACCGTCAAAATCTGAGCCTATACCAACATGATCAATTCCGATCAATTTCACCACGTGATCAATGTGATCGGCTACCGTTTTTACGTCGGCGTACAGCTTGGGGTTCTTTTTGCCAAACTCCTCAATGAGCGGTTTCGCCGCAGCGTCAGAATCTTTTAGTCCCGCTTTTTTCAGGATATCGTTGAGTTCATCGCGCTTTTTGTTGTTGTATTCCGGAATTTTGGAGTCCAGAAAGGTAGAGCCAAAATTGATTTGGATCACGCCACCATTTTTGCCCAAAGCCTTTAGTTGATCATCACTCATGTTGCGTTGCCAGCCTGGAGTGAACTTGCGGCAAGAAGAGTGGGAGGCGATGACTGGGACCTTAGTGAGCTTGACCACGTCAAAAAAAGAACTATCCGAAATGTGCGATACATCTACCATGATGCCTACCCGGTTCATTTCCTGGACTACTTTTTCACCAAAAGGGCTTAGGCCGTTCCAGGTATTCGTGGTATCGTAAGAGGAATCACAAATCTGGTTGTCTTTGCCGTGAGTGAGGGTGATGTAGCGAATACCCCGGCGGTGGAAGTAGGCCACATTGGCGAGGTCGTCCATCATGGGGGCACCGTTTTCCATACCCATGGGCATGGAAATCAGGCCTTGTTTAAAATTGGCTTCCACCTCAGCAGGGGAGAGGGCAATTTTAAATTTGTCGGGAATCTCGCGGGCAATGCCACTGACCATGTCGATCAGGGAATCGGCCAGGAGTTTGGCTTTGCCATTGAGTTGGTAAGACGAAGGGATGTAAATCGACATGAAGGGGCAACTCAGGCCACCTTTTTTGGCGCGCACATAATCAAAGTCCCCTTCCTTGGTTTCCACTGGAATCCCGATGTATTGGCGGGTCAGTTGAAAATTGGTCACTTTGAGGCGGTAAGGCAAATCTACGTGTCCATCGATGATGATGTACTTGTGGGCCAATTGGTCGGCTAAAGCACGTGTAGCTTCATCCGATTGGTTTTTGACGGCTACCTTGGGTGAACAACTCCAGCTCAACACCAACAGTAGGCATAGGTAGGGCAATTTTCTGAGCATGTCTGCAAAATTTTAAAAACAAAGTAGTTTTGTGAAAATGACTTATTCAGTCTATTTGAGTTGGAAATGTAGCTACTTTTCGGCGTTTTTGCGTCAAAATCGATGCGAGTTCTTTTATTTTACATGCAAGAAAAACGCAACTGTTCAATCATAATCTAAAGTGTGAGCCATGTCTGGAAAAATCCTACTCCCAATTCTATGTATGTTGATTTTTGGTTTAAAAGGTTTTGCGCAAAGCCCGGTAAAAGCTAAACCGGTGTACTGTGACAACTTACCTAGTGCTTACGATGCCAAAGCCAAACCCAAGGCCCTACCTGTGTTTAACACCAAAACCGGGCTGGAATACCGGGTACAAGTGGCAGTACTGAAAGATACCGACCCTCGAAATTACCATTTTCACAATAGCCTGGCCGCCCGTTATCAGCCCTGTGAGCAGGTGTGGATTGTGGAGTCTAAAAAGACTTTTAAGAGTAGGGCAGAGGCGGAGCGCCTGAAGGCAGAGTTGGAAAGACTGGGATATCCGGGGAGTTACATTACGACGATTGTGTCGTATGAGTAAGTGAAGAGAATTCCAAGGATGGTCAGTCTTAGACTGAGTTTGGAACCACACTAATAAACATTTTTTGCG
>JAAFHQ010000229.1 GCA_013298445.1 Chitinophagales bacterium
TGATTAATTTTGGTCCCAAAAAACCTTATCCGTCGCAATCACCCGCTGCGTCTTTGGCGCATTGGGATTAATTTGTAAGTCGCTGGTCGGATACGGGAAGGATACGATGTAATTGCGGATCAACTCCGTATTGGGGTTGTTGTCCGTAGTCGGATCGAAGGGCTTGGGGTAACCCGTGCGGCGGATGTCGTTGTAGGCCTCGATGCTGAACCCAAAGTTGGCGATCCATTTTTGGGTCATGATCAATTCCAACTTGCGCGTATCATTGGCGGCCTGGTACAGCGCCAGAATTTTGCCCAAGTATTCATCAATGCTAGCCTTACTGATGGTGGCTACGCCCGCCGTGGTCGCAATGCGGTTCACTTCGGCAAAAGATTCTTCCATCGCCAGTTTGAATAGGTTCTCCGCATTTTCACCCGTGCTGCGGGTGAGTGCCAGTTCCGCCCGAATGTACAAGCTGTTGAAATAAGTCAACATGCGGTGCAAACCTGCGCCTCGTAACCCACTGCTAAATGTCCCAGCACCTCCGCGGCCATCGTCGAATTTGCCCCCAGCTGGATACAGGCCCAACAAAGTTTTGGAGGTGTTTTGGTCAAAACCTTCGTTAGGATCAATGTTAACGGAGCCAAACCAGATCGACACAAAGCCCCCATCCCGATAGGATACCGCGTTTTGGGCGGGTTGTGCAGGCGTGAGCTGGTTGTAGAAATAATACGGAATCCGTGGGTCAACAATGTCCTTAAAGATGGTATTCAGCTGGCTTTTGCCTTGCATGATTTGGTAAAAATAAGGACTGATGTTGTACTGCGGGCTATTCTGGGTGTACTCGTCGATGAAGCTTGGATGCCGGGTATCGGGAGAGACCACGTTGCCGTACAACATTTCAAAATCGTCAGTCGCAGCCCCCATCAGTTTGTTGCCCGTTAGCAGGGATTTAACCGCTGCATCGTCGTAGACGGGAGTTAGGCGGGCCTGGTTGTAGAGGCGCAATTTGAGGGTATTGCCAAAACGTTGCCATTTGGCCACATCGCCGGCAAAGTACAGGTCGGAATTGCCCATCCGTACATTGCTCACTTTGGCCAGATTGGCCTGGGCTTCGTCAACAAGTTTGAGCAAATCGGCATACACCTGACTACCTGGATCAAATACTGGATAAGGTTTGAGCGAGCCCAAATTGGCTTCCCGATACGGTACATCGCCCCACACGTCGACCAGAGTGCCCATCGCAAAAGCGGTCAGCAATTGAGCAGCTCCCACAAAGTTCCAGGCTTCGTCTTCGGTGCCTACGTCGATGACGCGCCGCAGGTCGGTCAGGGCAATGGTGTACAATTGTTCCCAGGGATCGCTGACGGCACCATCGCCACCCTGCGCAAAATAACTGTTGAAGTTGTTGCGCGTTACGATGTAGTGCGCAAAGCAGGCCGCCGGCTCGCCCAAGCCCTGGTTGTGCATGGAAATGGCGTTGGACATGCCCAGTTCCGCATAAGGCAACAATTGGGTCAGAGGGACATCGGTGGGGTTGTTGGGATCCACGTTGATGTCCAGGAAGCCTTTTTCACAGGCGGGCAGCACCAGTAAGGCTACCGCGACGATGAGGCTTTGGAGAAGGTATTTATGTTTGGTTTTCATGTATTCGTTTTTTTGGATGAGGGAGGTTGAGAAGGTTTAGGAGGTTTAGGCTACCGCAGTGACGTAGACAAGGTCTCTGTCAAAAATGCTGCGGTAGCCTAAACCTTCTCAACCTTCCTAAACCTCCTCAACCTCCATTAGAAAGTCGCTTGCAAATTCAAACCTACCCGCCGAACCGAAGGCGCAGCCTGATACTCAAAACCCACAAAGTTTTGGCTACCAAAAGTGCTGGTTTCAGGATCGAACCTGGTCGATTTCGGGAAATTGGGTGCCCGGTACCAAAGGTTGCGGCCAGTCAGACTGATGCGCAAAGAGCCCAGAAAAGTGCGCTCCAACAGGTTTTTGGGCAAAGTGTAACCTAGGCTTACCTCGCGGATGCGGATGGTGGTAGCGTCAAACACACCCCATTCGTCATTACCGTTCACTGCAAAGGTGTTGCCGAAGTACAAATCATTCATTTCCAGCTGGATGTTGTTCGGAATTTTGTTGCCCTTTTCATCCAGCAAAGGCAGGTTGGTATTGGGATCACCCAGGAAGCCTGGAATGATGTAGTTCATTTCCCGTTTTTCGGTATCTTTCAACACGCCACGACCAAGCATCTGATTCACTGTGCCAGAGTACAAGTCACCCCCTTTGCGGTAATCGAGCACCACACTCAGGCTCAGTCCCCGGAAGGAGAAGGTGTTGGTCAAACCCAGGATAAAGTCCGGATTGGGATCCCCCACAATTTCTTCCTGCAAAGCCGTAATCAACTGGCCATTGCTGGGATCGATCAACAAATTGCCCTCATCGTCGCGCAGCGAAACCGTGCCCCGAATCGCCCCATAAGGCAAGCCCGGACGCAATACCGGCGTCACACTGCCCGCAAACAAACCCTGAATTTCGATTTCCTCCAAGCCAGGTGCCAGTTCTTTTACCAGGTTTTTGTTGTGGGTAAAAGTGGTGTAGATGTTCCAGTTTACACCTTTTTCTGAGCGCAGTGGGTCGAGACTCAGACCCACTTCGATGCCTTCGTTGTCGAGTACCCCAAAGTTGGTCAACAAGTTGCTAAAACCCGAAGCAGCGGGCAGCGACAAACGCCCGATTTGATCCGTGGTGCGGGTTTTGTAATAAGTCATATCCAGGCCGATCCGTCCAGTGAAAAACTTCAACTCCGTACCAATTTCCACACTGCGGGTAAATTCCGGTTTCAGGTTGGGATCGGTAGCCGTATTGGACAAGGTGGCAGCAGACAAACCCCGGAAAGGGAAGTCGTTTTGGCGAATGCCACCTACCAAATTTTGGCTGTTGCCCAGGTTGATCAGGTAAATTGGTGATAGTGCATAGGCCGGAGCATCATTACCCACGGTGGCCCAGCTGGCACGGATTTTACCGTAGTTCAATACCGAAGACTTCATCTTCAGCGCGTCGGTAAACACCAGAGAGCCATTCACCCCGGGATAGAAGAAGCTGCGGTTTTCAGAGGGCAAGGTGGAAGACCAGTCATTGCGACCGGTGAAATTCACAAAAGCCCAGCCCCGATAATCGAGGGTCAAGTCCGTAAACACACCATACAACCTGCGCCGCTCGTAGTCTCCACCAAATGGAATGACATTGGAGGTGTTATCGAGATCCAGAATGTCAAAATTGACCATTCCTTGCCCTCTGAATTTCTGCTCATTGGTGGTGCGTTGGTTCAGGTTGTGTCCTACTACGGCTTTGAAACCAAAATCCGAATTGAGTTGTGTAGTGGCCGTCAACAGAAAGTTGGATTCAATTTCCGTAAAACTGGTGTTGCCTTCAGCGATTTGGCCTATCCCTCCTGCCCCCCGTGAGCCGGGCCGGAACCACTCTTTGTCGTTTTGGGAGTAGTTGTTGATGCCAATTTTGTAGGCCGCACTCAACCAGGAAGTCAGGTCATAAGCAGCACCCAAACTGGCTACCACGCGATTGACATTGCCCCCAAATCCGTCGTACTTGGTACTCCAATAGGGGTTGGTAGCCGAACCTACGGGTATAAAGAACACCGACCCACGGGTGGTGGGGTCTTCAAATGGCAGCTCCTGTAGCGGCCAGTTGCGGCCCAGGAACATGGTCCGGCCAAAAGCTGAAGCATTGCCTGTCGCGTTGTTGGCACCACCTGCAGGACCGAATTGTACCGTGTTGGTGAAGGCCAGATTGCCATTGAGTACGAGTCCATTGTCCAGCTTGGTACTACCGCCCAAACTGACATTGAATCTTTTAAAGGAAGAATTTGGAATGTAACCCGTTTGATCCAGCTTCGACAGCGTAGCGATCAAGCTACTTTTATTGGTGCCACCCGAAAGCGTCAGGGAGTTTTCCAGGACGACCCCTGTTTCAAAAAAATCCTTGACGTTGTTGGGATAAGCCTGGTACACGTGTTTTTTACCCCGCAAAGTGGCAAAGGCATTGCCATAAGCTGCCCACATCGGAATGGAATCGATGGTGGGGTAATTGACGGCACTTTTGAAGGGTGCTCCCCAGGAGCCATTGGAAAACGCAAATGTAAAACCGGTACCAGTACCGTAACTATTTTGATAATCAGGTACATTGGCGATGTTTTCCAAGGACACGGAGGAGGAATAAGTGACCTCTAGACCCTTTTTCGATACTTTGGAGCTACCCGTTTTGGTGGTAATCAACAAGACCCCGTTGGCAGCACGGATGCCATAAAGGGCTGCTGCTGCCCCACCTTTGAGTACGTTGATGGATTCGATGTTGTTGGGGTCCAAATCGGCCAAACGGCTGGAGAAAGCCCCACCTCCGACCAACTGACTGTTGCCACCGGAATTGATGCCATTGGTTTCGTTGTTGTACGGAATCCCGTCTACCACGATCAGGGGTTGGTTGTTGCCAAAAAACGAACGGTTGCCCCGCAAGGTGATGCGGGTAGCACTACCGGGCACCCCGCTGGAGCCAATGATGTTGACCCCGGGTACCTTGCCGGAGAGGCTGCGCAACATATCGGGTTCACTGGTTTGTTGCACCTTTTCGGCATCCACTCGCTCGATGGAATAGCCCAGGGCTTTTTGCCCCCGGGAAATCCCGACTGCGGTAACGACCACTTCGTTGAGTTTGAGGATATCGGACTCCAGGTTCAGGTCGATGGTGCTGCGTCCGTTGATGTTTTCTTCAATGGTGGCAAAACCGGTGTAGCTAAATATCAGCACCCCATTGCTGGGTGCGCTCAGGGCGTATTTGCCATCAATATCGCTTACAGTGCCCCGCGTTGTGCCTTTGATAAAAATACTGACCCCGGGTAGGCTGAGTCCATCCTCTTTCGATCGGACGGTCCCGCTAACATTGAGGTCTTGGGCCAGCAAGGGGCCTGCGCATAGCAGTAGCCCTATGGCCAACAAGTACAAATTTGGCTTCATCCTTACATAGGTTAGTGAGTGATTGATTTGGAACCTATCTCACCATTCCAGCAGGGCCTGCAAGGAGTTTTTTTTTGCCTGTCCTTCGTTGCCAAAAAGGTCACATAGCCCAGCTATGCTCCCTTTTCGCCGCCTTGGTCAGGCAAAAAAACCACTCCTTTCGGCTACCTGCTGGAATGGTGAGATAGGTTCTACAGTCTTGAAAAATTTTGCGCCAGCGTCAAAAAATCTGTGCTTAAAGATAGAGGGGTGAGGCCGAGTGGGAAATCCTGCAAATTGGGGGATTTTTTAGGCGACGAAATGCAGTTTTTCGGACACAAAATGCAGCTTTTTAACCAAAACGGTCGAAAAATGGCCTTTTTGGCGCGAGAAGGGCTCACCCATTTTGGGGGAGAATCGCCAAGTGGGTCTTTGTCAGTTGGATGACCAAAGTGGGTGGAACAGTGGCTGGCAGTGCCCAGATTATACCGGGTTACCAGCTTTTTAAGAAATCTAGATGGGTTAAATTTTCAATTTGGCAAGTATTTCCTCCGCTATGGGGTCCGCGTAAATCCCAAATGAGCTGATCAAAGTGCCTTTGAGCTCATGTGCATCCGAAGAAATGGCGTACAATACACTTTCTTCGTCTGGATCTGAGGAATTCGATTCAAAACGATAAACCTGATCTACATGAAATTCATCGTGCAACAATTGATATTTCCCCGCCCCACATTCGAGGCAATTTTGTTTGAGGTTAAAATCTTCGGTATAACCTTCGGCCTTCAGGCCATCAAGTGCTTCTAAAAGGCTATTGTAATTTTCCATTTTGGGAAAGTTTTGGTTCAGGAGTTAAAAATAAAGGCTTTGGCCAAATCCAGTTCAAGCGCTTGTACTACATGTGGTCGACCAGGATAAATCACCAGGTTAACCTCGGCACCAAGATTTTCTAAAACAGCCTTGCTCTCTTCGCTGCGGCTTTGGGGCACATGCGGATCATTGTCGCTGTTGGTCATCAAAATGCGGGTTCCAGCAAATTGGGTCTGGTAGGGACTTGTATCCAGCGTTTGCCCGATTAAGCCGCCCGTAAAAGCAATCACGCCTCCAAATGGTCGGGCAAAACGGGCCGCACTTTCCAAGGTCAAACAAGCGCCTTGTGAAAAACCCATCAAGTAAATTTGGGTGGAAGGCAACACCTTTTCCGTTTGTTCAATCAAGTGCTGAACATTCGCCAATGCCGAATCCAACCAGGGCTGATTGTCTGCAACTGGAGCCATAAAGCTGTAGGGATACCAAGTGTTGTTGGTCGCTTGTAATGCAGCCAAATAGGTGCCCGCTGGGGCGACTGACCGACCGAGCTCGAGAATGGCCTGGGCATTTCCGCCACGGCCGTGTAACAAGAGTAAGGCGCGCTCGGCTTGGGCCAAGGGAATCCCCTCCTCCTGTAGGATAAAACTGTGCGCCATGCTTTATTTATTTTTGTTGAAAAACTCCTCTACATCAAAACGCTCGACTTTGAAATCGAGTTCAACCCCATTCCTCAACACTTTAACCCAAATAAAAGCTGCATCGTCCTGGCCGTTTTTTCCATTCAACCTTAAATCACAATAATCGCTCTGGGTTGCTTGGCGTAAATCGCGTTGGTTGATCATTAAAATTTGATCCTTGAACTCAAGTCCTTTTCCCTGATCCAAAGTACTTTTATACACACTCGAAACCAATAATTTGCCATCCTCCCAATTGATCCCAAAACCATAGTTGTTTACCTTCTTTTTTTCAGGCGCGGAAATGGGGGAAAAAATGATGTATTGACGCTGCCAATCGATGGTCACCAAATAGTTCTGCATAAAAGTGGTGCCCATCACACCTCTATTTCTTGACGATTCCAAAACGACAACCGGGTTTTTCAACTCCAGGTTATGCCCAACTGAAGCAGATGGAAATTGGATAAAAAAAGTAGAATCCAGGCTTGAACCAAAAATTCCGTAAGCCAATCCAAAGTGCTTGAGCAAAGCTGCATTCCTTTCTTCTTTAGAAAAACCATTGGCGGGCATTGATAAATTCCCAGGAGAGCCCGTATCCAAAATCATGTCTTTTTGAACGCCATTCGAAGTGGAAAACTTAAAGGCAGGTGTTCCTTGCGGATTTGGAACAAAGCGGATGGTATCACTATTCTCTGGAATCTGCAAGGAATCCATACTACTCGCAAAGCGCAATTTTTGCTGCTGAAAATCGATTTGCCACAGTGCTTTTTTCATCCAATTGGCGCCAATAATGCCTGAAATCCCCGAACAGTCTTTTGATTTTATAAGGCCCAAATCAGCTCCTACAACACCTGTTGAGCGAAAATTGATGTTTTGTATGCTGACTTGTTCAAGCCTGTGGTAGTTTAATTTTGATTTTGTGCCAAAATAATCCTTCACTTTTTGGCTTGTTACCTTTTGGTTTTTTAAGTTTTTAAGTACCTCATTGTCAATTACTGCAATCGCTCCGGTGTCGAATAAAAAATCATAAACATTGTTTTGAATCTCAACAGGTAGAATGATTTTTCCATTCTCTTCTTTAAAAGAGATTTCTTCAAAAAAACGGCGTTGTTCAATTTGAGTACCATTGATTAGTCCTACCGTTTTTATTCTACCCACAATGCCACAACTTGAAAAACTGAATAGAATCAATAAGGGTAATAGCTGTTTCATATAGGTGTTTTTATGAAGTTATATTTTAAAGCTTTAACACAAATACAGTTTGTTTTTGTATTTACCGAAAGGAGTTTGTGCAACAAAAAATGCTCACATGAGGGGTTTTATACTCCTTTTCTCCCACATTTCTGGATAAAAGATTAATTTTCATGCCCATAAACTATAAACATGAAAAAACTGATCGCAAGCTTGCTGTGCCTCGGCTATGCCGCCCTGGCTTTTGCCCAAACACCCGCCGAATCTTATCCCGTCGATGCTGCCTCGGTTGAACAAGTGGGAGTGCCCAAAGGAGAAATCATCAAATTCACCTTTGAAAATTCCAAAATTTTTCCCGGCACCCGCCGCGAGGTATCCGTTTATGTACCTGCCCAATACCGCCCGGACAAACCCGCCTGCGTTTATGTGAACCAGGACGGTATCCAGTGGAAGGCCCCCACCGTTTTTGACAACCTGATCCACCAAAAAGAAATGCCCATCACCATTGGCGTTTTTATCACGCCTGGTCAGGTCAAGGCGAGCAATGAAGAAGCCGCCCTGGATCGCTACAATCGCAGCTTTGAATACGACGGTCTGGGCGATGCTTATGCCCGTTTTGTGCTGGAGGAAATTTTACCCGAAGTAGAAAAACGCAAAGCCACTGACGGTCGGGCCATCCTGCTTTCCAAAAGTGGCAACGATCGCGCCATAGGTGGCTCAAGCAGTGGGGCAGTTTGTGCCTTTACAGCGGCCTGGGAGCGACCCGATGCATTCTCGCGGGTCTTCAGCGCCATTGGCACCTACGTCAATCTACGCGGCGCCGATCGCTACCCTTCCCT